>JACDDS010000005.1 GCA_013816805.1 Chitinophagales bacterium
AGTCTTCAATAATTACCTGTGCTGTATATTTCATAAATCGCTGTCTAATTTTAGAAGGATCTGTTGCAGTAAAGAAATAAAGTTTACCACCTTGCATTTTAGTGTCAAGGTAAATGTTTTATAGAAGCCACCCACATCGTTGTTGGTCAGCTTTAACTGAACCTTGGCCAAGACCATCAACGGCCAAAAAATGAAAAGAATTTCCCCCTTTCTTACCGATTACATGAATTATATCTAAGTGAAATCGAATGATGGTCGGCGGAGGACGCCGACCATGGACAAAATTTTTTCATGAGTATTAGGATTAAGATTTAAAGGTATTAAAGAAAACTAAAATCGAGATTTGAAATCTGATTAATGGACTTTCCAGCAATACATCATTATTTGTTTACAAAATTACAATTACACTTTTTTCATACTCCATTTGCCATAGATCAGGTAATAGCTGCAAAATAGTAGTGCACACACCCAATAAACGGTTTCCGCAAGCCAGATAACCGGTAAGCTCATATGGAATACCTCTGCCACCAGGTAAACGTATATGACATAAACAATAATGCAAGCCACTTCAATTAACAGTGACACTCTGGTTGCCCCTGTTCCGGACACGGCAAAAATGGTGAGCACTGCAACTGAAAAAAGGGTGATTGCAACTGTTACGCTCCTCAGGCTTGGAATGCTTGCGATAATCAAATCCTTTTCATTAGTGTAAATCGATAATACACTGGCAGGAAAAATATTTACCAATGCGGCGAAGACAAGGGAAAAAACAATGCTTACCGAGGCAATTTTTTTTATGAGCGGAATTACCTTCTCCTGCTTGCCTTGCCCCAATAAATTACTTGTCATAGAATTGGTTGTGGAGGCAAGTGCCCATACGGGAATACCAAAAAAGGTATAGAGACTTCGGACGAGGTTGGAGATGGCCAGCTCCCGTTCTCCCAGGTGCTCGATAACAATAAAAAACAAGAACCAGGTGCCGACACTTATAAGCTGCTGAAACACGAGGGGAGACGAAACACTTAACATTTTAACGGTTAGCGCACGCTTCATTTTTCTGAAATGAAACAAGGAAAAAAGTTTTACAAAATTTTTTCTGTAGAGGTAAAAAATAATAACCAGGGTAACCGTGGCTTCAGATATAGAAGAAGCAAGACCTGCTCCGGCAATCCCCATCTTTGGAAAATTAAATTTGCCAAATATTAACAGATAGTCAAGAATGATATTGACAAAGCATAGCACCCCGGTCGTCCATGTGGTAACTCTTGTATTACCAATTCCTACAAAAAATGCCATAAGGCAGGAGTTTATAAGGCTAAAAAAAATTCCGAAAGAACGATAGTGCAGGAACTCGCTGGTCTTTTCATGAACAAGAGAGGACTGAACAAAGAAGTACAGTAACTTATCTGAAAAAAAATACATTATAGAAAATTGAGTAAGCGCCAGAAGCAGGATCATTATTAATTCATGGTCTACCACTTCACCTATTGCTGCATCTGCACCTTCACCCTTTCTGCGTGCTACAATTACCTGCATGCCTGTATTGAGTCCATAACCCACCATGAACAAAACAAAATAAAATATACCGCCTATGGCTGCTGCACCCAGTTCAATCTCTCCTACCCTCCCGATGAAAGAAGTATCAATCAGATAAATGAGATTCTGTCCCAGGGAGCCCAGCATAATTGGCCACGCTATTAAAAAGATATTGCGATAAGAAGTATAATTGTCATTCATGCTGCAAAAATTCTTCGAAGGTATACAGATTGGAGAAAGGGGAAAATAATCCGTGTAATAATGTATTCTTTCTACTTAAAAAAGCCCGCTTCAAACCATTATTTTTGACCCATTGAGATCTTAGCTCAGTTGGTTTAGAGCGCTTCCTTGACAGGGAAGAGGTCGAGGGTTCGATTCCCCCAGGTCTCACATAATTTTTCTGCAGGACAGCAAAAAAATTAACAGAAAGATGCAATACCATGGCAGTCCTTAAAAAGCTTTTGACTGTTATAATCGCTTAATGAATAAGAAGTATGGTTCCAAAAATAATCATCACAATTCCTGCTATCATTTTTAGTGTTAGCGTTTCACCTAGAAAAATAACCGCCAAAACAATGGCAATTGCAACGCTTGCCTTATCCACCGGGGCTACTTGAGATACTTCCCCTATTTGAAGTGCCTTAAAATAAAAAATCCAGCTTAACCCGGTTGCTATACCTGATAAAACGAGAAAAAGAATATTATATCTTGTCAGTGAATATATAGAATCAGTGCCTCCGCGAAACCATGCAATGCCCCAGGCTAAAAATAAGATCACCACAGTGCGAATAGCTGTTGCCAGATCGGAATTAACATTTTTAATCCCGATTTTTGCAAAGATTGCAGTGAGTGCTGCAAAAGATGCGGAAAGCAAGGCGTAAATCCACCACATAGGTTTAAGTTTTAAGATACTGACTGGAATCACGGTACGAGATCATATCCTAAAAAAAATTTAGGATCGATTTCCCAATGAATAAAGCACCAAAGCAAAATAATACACTTGCCAAAGTGTACAAAAGGGCTGTCCCGTATTGGCCGGCCTGAATCAGCACCATATTCTCGTAAGAAAAACCGGAAAATGTTGTAAAGCCGCCGCAAACTCCTATAGTTAGAAATATCAGCCATTCTGAACTGAGCAATCCTGTTTTTTCTGCCAGTGCATATAAAAATCCCATAAGTAAACAGCCAATAACATTTACAGTAATTGTTCCAAATGGAAAAGCGGAAGGAAAACAGGAATTAATAAATTGAGTAAAGTAAAATCTGGCTACGCTTCCCAGGAAACCACCTGCGCCTACTAATAAAAATATCCTGTTCATACAGCAAAAGTTTTATATTGAACAGGAGTTATCAGCTTGTTTAAGGCGGTTAAAGGCGAACCCCATCGCCAAAGCAAAAATAAAATATTTTGATTTCGGTTTTTTATTCATCATCAACCCGCGGTTCTAACTGATACAAAGGAATCGGTAAATCCACCTAAAAAATTAAGTGTTCGCATTTCACTATAATAACCATATGGGTTTTCCATTGAAAAACCTACGTGACCTCCTTTATCGGGTGCTTCCAGAAATACACCGGAGTGGTATGTACACTCTTCCACAGGCAAACAGGCATCCGTAAAAAATGGGTCATTCCGTGCATTCAAAATTAATGTTGGTACGGTGATCCCTTGAATAAAATTTTTCCCGCTGCATTTGGCATAATAGTCATACGCATTACGGAATCCGTATAACGGTGCTGTATACAAATCATCAAAATCAACCAGCGAATGCACCTTATCAATATCTCTTCTGTCCAGGGTAAAAGAATCATTCGGCAAGTGCTTTATTGCTTTTTGCTTCAGGGACTTAAGAAAACGATTTTTGTAAATGCTCAATGCATTGCGATCCAGAAATTCTGCACAAGCCCTTAAATCAGCGGGAACAGAGATGGTTACTGCCTTACTGATGACTGCAGGAATAGCAGTACCATTTTCACCCAGGTATTTCAATACCAGGTTACCACCCAGGCTGAACCCGACGATAACCAGGTTTTTACATTGATGTGATTTCAGAATATGATCAACAACAGTTTTTACATCCTCGGTGCTTCCACTATGGTAAGAACGGGGTTGAACGTTAGGATATCCGCTGCAGCCTCTCAGGTTCATAGCAGCCACACACCAGCCCTGCTTACTTAATGCCTTTGCCATTCCTTTTATATACATGCTGTGGGCAGAAGCCTCCAAACCATGTATCAGCAGGGCAATGTTTGCAGATTTGTTCGAAAGCCAATCTATATCGAGAAAATCGCTGTCAGGAGTTGAGATTCTTTCCCTTTTGTATACTACACCTTTTACTACGCGAAATATATTCGGTACAATAGTTTGAAGATCTGCTGTGGGTAAATACCATGGATTTTTATATGCAGAGCGAACCAATGGCATTTTCTCAATACTAATATTACCTGTTCAGGTGAAGTAAAAAAATTTCGAACAGCCCAAGAATACCTCCAAAAAAAGCGCAGCATACTTTAAGCTGTAAAATATTTTTACCTGCCATGGTATAAAACTTATTTTTTAAATCCTCAGTGGAGAGCGAACTCAACTTTTCACTAATCAGTTTATTCATATCATATTTCGCCTGGAGGTCATCTGCGAAAAAATTTATTAGGTCTGGAACCATTTGTTCCAGTTCTTTCGTCAGGATTTCCTTCATCTGCAGAATAAGAGAATCTGTGACGAACATAGAAAAAATAGGAATTTTTTCCTTCAGCTTATTCTTAAGGAAATTATCAACCTTTTCCTCAAGCAGGGAATGTATCCGGCGCAGGTTCTCTTCTTCAAGAATGCTCTCTTTTAGCCTGCTGATGCTGAAAAAATTTTGTGAGACGTATCCACCCAACTGAATACCCCATTTATTTAAATTTTTCGGAATGAAACCCTGAACTTCAGCAATGAAAAAATTCTTTCTTTTAATCGGATGAATCAAAAACCAGGATAATGCTGATATTATTAACCATCCAAAAGCGGCATTTAGTATTGGAATAACCCAGATCATCGAAGGCCCTCCCAGGTTGACGGAGCCATACGCCATTGCTGTAGCCCCGATAGCTGATCTCCAGAGATGACGCCCTGTGAAAGCGCCTCATTTAATAAGGTATCGTAATCTGTAAGTGTATAAAACAAAACTTGTTTTGAGAGCAATTTTTTTTCTGCTTCCGGAAACCCATATGTAAAAATTGCGATCAGCCCTGTCACTTCACACCCAGCCCCCCGCAATGAATCTATTACACTTATGCCGCTTCCGCCCGTGGAAATGAGGTCTTCTACCACTATTGCTTTTTGGCCCGGGACTACCAATCCTTCAATGCTATTACCGAGACCATGCCCTTTTGAAGATGAGCGTACATAGCAAAATGGTGTTTCAAGATAATCAGCAACCAATGCGCCGTGAGCTATACCCGCCGTGGCAACACCGGCAATTAATTCTGTATCAGGAAACTTGAGGTTAATGATATTGCTGATCTCTTCTTTAATAAAGGTCCTTATCTCAGGAAAAGAAAGCGAAAGCCGGTTATCGCAATAGATAGGCGACTTCCATCCGCTCGACCAGGTAAATGGTTCATTAAGGTTTAACCTGACTGCATTTATTTGCAGAAGCAAACCAGCCATCTTTTGCGCTACAGATTCATTCAAAATCATCCTATGCCCGATATTTTTTACAAAGATAATTTACCTGCAACGCTTTAAAAGTGTTTAACTATTTTTTGGTATTATTTTCGGGCCCTGATTTTAATGTATCTATGAAAAAAATTTTCATCAACAATTCCAGCATATTCCTGGCCAGTTATAGGGAGCGAAATACATCACTTTTAAAATACCTTGAAGAAGAATTCTTTATCTATGAGTTCCAAAACAAAAAAGATTTATTAAAACAAATTGAAACAATAGAACAGCAACCTCCGGCCACCTGGGTAATTCTGCATAAGTCTATATCAGATTTGGAAAGGGTATTTCTTTCATGCTATAAAAAAATTACAGCAGCTGGCGGTGTTGTTTTTAACGAAGAAGACAAAATATTAATGATCTTCAGAAGAGGCAAGTGGGATTTGCCTAAAGGAAAACTTGAAAAGGGAGAATCCATCCGTGAAACAGCTAAACGCGAAGTGCAGGAAGAAACAGCAATAGAAAACCTGACTCTTCAATCACAGATTAAATTTCTGAAAGCCACCCAGGGTTGCACTTACCATACGTATAATTTAAAGGGAAAACGCATTCTTAAATCCACTTACTGGTACCGTATGAAAAGTAAGGATAGAAAATTGATTCCACAGGCTAACGAGGGAATTGAAAAAGCAGAATGGTGCACAAGATCAAAAGTTAAGCAGAACCTGAAGAATTCATATCTCTCAATAGTTGATGTGCTTAATGAAATTTAATTTTAAGTAAGACAGTCTTATTTTATGCCAATCAAAATGGTTGTTGCGGCAATTCCAATTACCAACCCTCCCAATCCCCATTTTACCCTGTCCCACCATTTTCTCCTTTCATTTTTTACAATATCAACCTGCGCCGATGATATTTTTTCACGCGCGGATTCCACATTCAATTGTATGGATGAAAGATCAGCATTAATGGTTTGCATATGGGCATTTGTAATATTCACAAGGTTTTTAGAAGAATCGGTAAGTAACTGGAAATAGTTTCGAAGGGAATCAAATTTAGCGGCCTGTTCTGCTTCATGCCTGTCGTATTCATACAGGTAGTTATCGGCGGCATCGAAAAAATTTTTCAAGGATCCGCTCTGTGACCTGAAATTCTTATAGGAAGAACTGAGTAAGCGAAAAGTGGTTTTGTTGAGAATATACACCGTATCACAGGTTACTTTTATTACCTGGCCGTTAAGCCTGGGAAGAACGCTGAAAGAATGATCATCACATATAGATTCAGTGGTGCTCTGTGCAAATAAACTGGAATAAAGCAGGATTAAAATAAGCGAAGCCAGCAAATAATTTTTGATCTGTATAATCATTATCGTGAAGTATCAATTACAATTGCCGGCCAGTCATGCCGGTTATATTTTAACAACGAATCTTTTGTCTGGCTGTATTTTTTTTTCGCCTGCTCCTTGCGCAAATTAAAATTTGCTTCATCCGCTTTAAAGCTTTTTGTGAGATTGTTTACACTACTGTTGAGGGAGCTGAGGAATATATCATACGTGGTTATCTTATTCTGCAGGTCAGTTAAATATTTTTGGGAGCTGTCCACAGATGCCAGCGTGATGCCAAGCAACATTTTTGTGGAATCCAATTTTCGGAGCGCATTGTCAATGCGGTTATCTTTCTGGCGCAAATTCATCAGCAGCAAAATGATGATCGCTGCTAATAGTACGGTAAAAGTAATCTTCCAGGATCGTTCCATATATCAGAACAAAAAGCATGTGAATATAATATAAAAGCATTAGCTCCGGATTAACCCAACGGATACCCTACAAGGTAATTCACCTTTATACCGATCCGGTTTTTCACTTGTCCTGTCTCATAAAAATAGCCGCTGTCATCCATGTTTTTAATAAGGTCGTTTAGCTGCTCTACGGTATAGAAGCGAAGCACTGAAACCGATCCATCCCACAGTGTACACAGGGGAATCAGTGGAAGAATGTAAGTAAACAATAACCTGCTCCACTTAAAAGGCCTGATGAAGGGTGTAACAAAAAAGAAAATGAGAGGCTGCAAAAGAATGACACCGAACAGAATGGTAAGAACACTTTTTGTTCCCGCATCAAAAATTCCGATCGGTGCGTTTTTAGTTCTTGCATCCAGCAATATCTTTTTTGCATCTTCCTGATTAAAATGATGAAACGATGAAAACAGGAGGCGCATTCCTTTTAAATCCTCGGGTACATTTAATGCATTCACCGGTTCCTCAATATAATTGATGCGACCTTTTGAAATATTTTTTAAATCACGATAAGCCGGAATATTGGGGTACAAGTCACTTAAAATAATTTCAGGAACCAATCCAAGCTGTTGTAACTGCTTTTGCATTTTCAAGGCACCACCCCCGCCACCGGCTCCCAGTTCCATCAGTTGGTTTTCACCTGTTTTTTTGAGAGTGGCTGCAATTATGGGCATTACAGGTTCGTAAAAATTCGTCTTCGTGATCATAAAGCGAAGGAAATCCGTCATGCCTTCCCTAACCACATCCGGAAACCACGGCAGGTCTTCAAACTCAAAGAGATGAAAACGTTTTCTTATCTGAAGCATAAGTAAATGACAAAACCCCCTTTCGGAGGTTTTATTTGGGGTGACTGATGGGACTTGAACCCACGACCCTCAGATCCACAATCTGATGCTCTAACCAAGCTGAGCTACAGCCACCAAATACCTTATGTAATATTTATTTTAAGATGTACACCGCTAATCCATTGTGCAATATCGCTTAGAAAGCAATCGTATCAATTACAACGGCGCAAAAATAAGTAAATTCAATTTTCACAACTAATGATTACTTTTTCATTCCGCTTATACTATAGATTATAAGTTTAAAGAAAACGGATTAGCCATAATTTTCCATCACCTTATTCCAATGAATTACGTTCCAGATGTCGGTAAGATATTCCGGACGACGGTTCTGATGTTTCAAATAGTAGGCATGTTCCCACACATCAACTCCCAGAACAGGCTTACCCTGGTCTTTTGCAACATTCATCAATGGGTTATCCTGGTTAGGCGTAGTAGTGATGGATAATTTACCATTCTTATCGCTGATCATCCAAACCCATCCTGAACCAAATAAATTCTTACCCGCATCATTAAAAGCAGTAGTAAAATTTTCCATAGTTTGCCACTGTGAAACCATGGCATCCTTAAGTTTTCCGGTTGGAATGATCTCTGTTTTAGGGTGCAAAATTTCCCAGAAGAAAGTGTGGTTCCAATGGCCTCCTCCATTATTCCGAATCGAATTACGTACCTCTTCAGGTAATTCATCGATGTTTGAAAGTAACTGGCGAATGCCCTGATCTTTAAAATTGGGAACTTTGGAAATAGCTGCATTAAGCTTGTCTACATACGCCTGGTGGTGTTTTGTATAATGAATTTCCATGGTTTGCGCATCGATATAAGGCTCTAAAGCATTATAAGCATAAGGTAATGGAGGAAGCTTGAAAGGGCCTTCTTCAGGTGCTTCTCGTCTTTCCATGGTCTGGATTGAACCGGAGGCAAATGATTTGCCTGCAGGAAACGCAAGGATGCCAATGGCGCCGGCAGCGGTTAATGTGCTTTTTTTAAGAAACTCGCGGCGTGAATTTTTTTTAATGTTTTGCATGAATAGATTTTTTTATTGAATGAATTTAAAGGAAACCATTTTGCTGAAAAATAATAATAAAGAAAGATTATAAAAAACGTGAAATAGTAATAATGATTTTACCTTCATTAAAGATCAAGTTTACAGATGCTCGGATCGTGAGGATTTATAATCTGTTCTGCTGGTCGGCATTTGTAATTCCTACCACATAACCCACATCACTTTGGATTATAGATCAACTTATAGATAATAGCGTTTAAATATCAAATCAATAATCAATCAGATATATATTTTCTGCCAGTGACACTTATAGTGTGATAGATATTTTTACCAGGCCGAGCTATAAATTAGCATTGATTCAATCATTAGAATTTTGTCAGGCTCATAAGAGATTGAGAATTTATAGGTGATGCCTGATGACCAACCATCTTCACCTGATTGCAGATGCAAACCCTGGCTTTAATCTTCGGGATGTCCTTCGCGATTTAAAAAATTCACTCCAAAAAGTATAATTGAGCTTATTAAAAATGATCTATAAGAGAGCCGTAAAATATGCCTATTAAATAAATTTGAGTTTACAGGAAGGATAAATCCAGAGATTAAGGAATTTCAATCCTGGCAGGAAGGGAAACATCCCGTTGAACTGGATCAGTATGGGATAATACTACAACAAAAGCTTGATTACATTCATCACAAGCCTGTGAAAGAAATGATTGTCTTTCATGCTGAAGATTACCTTTCTAGTTCTGTCTGCTATTACGTTGGTGAAAAAGGATTAATTGATGTAATTCTACTTGATGATATTTATTTTGATTGGATTACAAATCCAATATTACTTAGTCGGGATTGCAAATCCCGACCAGCAATCTATTACAATCAAAAAAAGTAGCAAAGGAATAAAATTGCTCTTCCACTGAATCTTCTTCGTATATCTTCGCACCTATGCGGCCTAAGGTATTGTTTACTACACGCTGGTATCCCAATCGCATCGATCCGCTGGATGGAAATTTCATTGAAAACCACGCGAGAGCAATACACCGGTTTGCTCACCTGGTGGTATTATATGTAGGTGCTGATAAAAACTTATCCGATGCCGGCTACGATGTGCAGATAAGTGCTCCCTATGGCTTTAAAGTGATTCATGTCTATTACCGCAACAATGATGTCGGGAAAAATTTCTTCGCCCGGTCCATCAAATTTTTTCGCTATGTTAAAGCAACCCTTTTAGGATGGAAGGAAGCACAGCGTGAATTTATTATGCCGGATGTCTGCCACGTGAACATACTCACCCGGGCCGCTGTACTTCCTCTCTATTTACGGTTCAGGTATCACATCCCTTATCTCATTACGGAACATTCAAGCATTTATGTTTCCCTGGAGCCGCATTGGCTTGCCTATCTGAAAATCCATACGCGTTATGTGGCTCACCGTGCCTTCGTGATTACTACGGTATCCACAGCTTTGCAGAATGCCATGATACGTTTTGGAATCAGGGGAAGATACCAGGTAATCCCAAACGTAGTTTTCACTAAACAAACAATAATAGTAAAGGAGCAGACTGCAGATGTAAGGATGGTTACTATTGCAAATGCTAATGATGCAAGGAAAAACATAAATGCAATCATCCGTGTCTTCGGCTTTTTAGAGCCGCAAATACCTCTTGCTAACCTTCATATTATCATTGCAGGGATTTATGATCAGGGCGAAGCATTGGCAGAAGAACTGAAGCTGCTGAATAAAAAGATTTTCTTCCATTATGGCCTGCAAAACCAGAAGGTGTATGACTTCCTTAATCAGTGTTCTTTCCTTATAGTAAACAGCTTTAGTGAAACATTCTCTATGGCAGCAGCGGAAGCCCTTGCTTCAGGCATTCCGGTAATTACTACAAAGGCTGGCGGGCCAGAGGAATTTATTACTGAAGAACGAGGGCTCACTATTGCAATAAACCGTGACGATCAGCTGGCTGAGGCCATGAAATGGATGTATAAACATCATCCGGAATTCAGTCCTGAAAAGCTACAGGAATTTGTGGCCAGCCACTTTTCTGAAGAAGTAGTCGGAAAAACTTTCCTGGACATCTATTGCTCTATGCTCAGGCAAAAAGAAAATTCCAAACAATGAATTTTTAATTCCCGTTTCTTATCAGCAAAACCCATTTGCTTTTAATTCATAAATCAAACACATTACATGGGTGTGTATCGTGCTTCGCTGATTGCATCTACAATTTGCCGTATGTATTCCTTTTTAGTACTGGTCACAGCATCCTTTATGCCTTCAGCCGTTGTAATGCGTACGGTATATTTTTCTTTTGAAAAAAGTAACCAGATAACTCCAATAAGGAAAAGTATGCCGCCTGCTGCTATTGCAATCTGGTTAGAGGTTAACTGATAGGTTCCTGATGTGGAAACGCGATCCGGAAAAATATTCATAAAACCTGCTATAGCCGCTCCTGCCCCTATTAGTAATAGAATAATTCCCGGAGCAATCGGGGCTTTAATTATAAAAAGGGAAACATTTGTTATTCCATTAATCAGGTATTGCGCTTTGCCGATAATCAAACTGCTGGAAGTAACTTTTATTCCGTGACCATCTGTGTAAATTACAGGTTCGTTTTGCATAGTTTATCTTTATTTTAGAATCACAAAACGTGTTCCATACCATCATTTCATTAATTTGTACCGAGCTTTTTTCAGTGTTACCATACTTGTAAAGTCACCTGACTGACCATAATTCCTAATATTATTATGAATATTCACCCAAGATTTTCAGTTTCTGGCGTATGAAGTGGTCTGTTATGCAATTCCTTCTGATCTTATTCCTCGGGGGAATGATAGCCTTTAATATCTGGTGCGGGATACAAATTCATACCCTATCCGGCCATCGCGCAGCCATAAAGAAAGATTATAGCCAGGTAAACAGCATCAGCTACGGACTGCTTTCAGTGAATGCCTGGAAGGATAATATTCAAAAAATATTAATTAACCGCATCCAGGATTTTTCTTTCTCACCTGAACAGGAACGTTCTCTGAAGATTCAAATCTCAAAGGCACTGAATGCCATAATCACCAAAGGTGACAGCATGCTGAACCAGAATCAAAAAACTTTCAGCGGGAAGATTAAAAAAATTGCAGTAAAGGCACTGGTTAATACTGACGACATCCGTAAAAAAGTGCCGCAGTTTTCGCAAGCAGTTATCGATGAAATAAAAAAGCCAGAGAACAGAGATAAGCTTAAAACTTTAGCAACAGAAAAAATAGATGAGCTCGCCATTCAAACCCGTGACAGCCTGGTGGATACTGCGGCGTTCCGCATGATCCTTGCAAATTATAATGCAAAAACGGTTGATGAATTCAATGATAAGACTGCCACTATAATAAAGGATCTCCAGGCAGAGATATACCGTTTCTGCTATTTGGTTATCGGATCTATGGTTTTGCTATTAATTGCCTGGTGGTTTTTTCGTAAGGCAGAAAGTCTGAGAAAGCCATTATTTATTCTCTCAGTAGTATTGGCAATAGTGGTGCTTGTAATTGGGTTAACTACTCCAATGATTGAAATAGATGCACGCATAAAGAAACTTGAATTTTTACTCTTGGGGCAGCAAGTGCAATTTCACGATCAAGTAATTTTTTTCCAGAGCAAAAGCATACTTGATGTGGTGAAAATTTTGTTAAGCACAAAAAAAACGGATTCCATGCTGGTAGGTGCTCTGATTCTCGTTTTCAGTGTTATATTTCCTTTTTCAAAGCTGATATCTACAGAAATTTATTTATTGGGAAATGAAAAAATAAGAAAAAACAAAATTTTAAATTTTTTAGCATTTAAATCAGGGAAGTGGTCTATGGCAGATGTAACCGTAGTCGCTATATTTATGGCTTATGTGGGATTTAAGGGAATACTCGATAACCAGTTGCAGTATATGAACTTTAAAACAGAAACCTTGACCAGCATTGCGACCAATGAGACCAGCCTTCAGCCCGGATTTATTGTTTTTACTTCTTTTGTATTGTACGGCTTATGCCTGTCGGAGATCCTGAAGAGAATTTCTCATTCTTCCGGGAAAATTCGGTAGAGTATACCCCAATTTAAGGTTTTTTTTCCGGTTGATCAGTGGATAATAATCTGATCTTTATTTTTTACTACAATTTCAGGTTTTCCCTTATAGAGACTGATAGTTCCGGTAACACAAATTTGTTTTCCATTCCAGGTAGTCGGGGATGTTGGAAATTTTGCAGCAACATCCTTTCGGATCACTACATTAAGCACCTGGTGAGGATATGGAGCACATAGAAATAATAGTGTCGGGATCTGCTTTATCGCGCTATCTACAGAAACACCCTTTACTTCTGTGCAAATAGTTATTGATTGTCCAACGTAGCTTGAAACTTCACCGCATGCAATCGTTTGAGCATGAACCAGGGCAAAACTACCTGTTAATAAAAGGAAAAAAAAGAATATCGTTTTCATTGCAGACTTTTGTAAATGTTACTAAAGGTAAACCATCTTTTCATTGATGGAGCCATCCTAAGCTATAGAGCATACTGATATTTGTGAATCAACCACAAGTTTAATTGACTATTTTCCCTGCAAAAAATTTTTGCTAAAGCATATCAGCCATATTTTTCAAAAAACTATCGGAGAAACATTAAGTGATCTGCTGCAAAGCAGGTATGCTAAACAATTGATCCTCGTATTTTCGATACAGGCATTTTCATTGTTCACTTCTTTCAGCATAAGCTTAATCATTACGAATTTACTGGGAGCAGCGTCCTATGGGGTTTTCAGCTATAGTTTTTCATGGGTTAACCTGCTTGCAGTGTTGAGCTGCCTTGGCTTAGAACAGCTGGCTATAAAAGAGCTTCCAAATTACCAGGTGCTAAACAGAAATGACCTTATCCGGGGTTATTTTAAATATGCACTGCGCAGAGTGATCATTACTTCCTTTATTGTTTCATTAAGTCTCTTCTGTTACTCTTTTTTTTTAAATCAACCGCCCGACCACTCTCTCCAAAAAGGGTTATGGTTTGCCCTGCCCATATTACCGGTAATTGCAGTTATCAACCTGCGTTCTGCATGGCTCAGAGGGTATCACTTTAACTCTCTGAGCCAGGTTCCTGATAAAGTACTAAGGCCATTATTGTTCCTGGTACTTCTTGCTGTGTATTATTTTTTTATTCCTGACCAGCTGAATATTTATGCGGTAATCGTAATCAGCATGGTCAGCATCCTTGCAGCCCTATTAGCCGGAAATGTTTTTATCAGTAGAAGGATATTACCTGAAGTTACAGACATAGCTCCCGCCTATGATCAGGCTTACTGGTTAAAAATTTCATTCTTACTGTTCCTCGTGAATGGTGCTTATTTTTATCTCTCACAGATCCAGATTTTAATGTTGGGTTCACTTAGCGGCGCAAAGGAAACAGGTATCTTTTCCATTGCCTCGCGTCTATCTGACCTTGAAGGTTATTTGCTCGCTGCGATGAATGTGGTGCTCGCTCCTCTCATTTCAAAATTGTTTGCAGAAAGAAATATGAAAGAGCTGCAGGCTTTGGTTACTAAAAGTTTACGCATTGGTTTTTTCTTTTCCGCTCCTGTAGTAATTCTTTTTTTATTGTTTCCCGCCTTTTTTCTGCACCTTTTCGGAGATGATTTTGCCGCAGGAACTTTTGTACTGATATTGCTTACCGTATCGCAGGTGGTTAATTTTGCAACCGGTTCGGTAGGATATTTATTGACCATGACAGGCCATCAAAAAACAGCGGTTCAGATACTCCTGTTCTGTGCTTTAGTAACCACGCTTCTGAGCTTTATCCTGATTCCTGTTTTAGGAATAAACGGTGCTGCCATCTCTGCTGCGACAAATAATATTCTGCTGAATGTGCTTATGGCTATTGCCGTTTACAGGAAAATAGGCATCAATTCCACATTACTGCGAATCAGATGAGCACCAATAAAATACCTGGTTTTTTTATTGTTGGGGCACCGAAGAGCGGCACCACTTCCCTATATTTCTATCTAAAGCAACTTCCTGAAATTTTCTTACCCAGAATTAAGGAGCTGAATTATTTCTGTACAGATCTCCATTTTCGATTTCCATTGCTTACCGAAGAGCAATTTTTCGGTTATTACGATGGTTGGAAAAATGAAAAAATTGCGGGTGAAATTTCTGTCTGGAACCTCTTCTCACGAGCCGCGCCGGGAAATATTTATAAACTAAACCCTGATTCTAAAATTATTATCCTGCTTCGCAATCCCGTAGAAATGATGGTTGCACTGCATAGCAACCATGTATTCAACGATAATGAAATCATCCTCGATTTTGAAGATGCTGTGAAAGCAGAGGAAGATCGCAAAAAAGGTAACCTGATTTCACCGACTATTAAATGCCCGGTGGAAGGATTGTATTATACAGAGGTAGCTTCTTATTTTGTTCAGGTAAAAAGATATATCGATGTTTTCGGCAAAGAGAATGTCAAAATTATTTTGTTCGAAGAGTTTAAAAAGGATGTGACCACTGCTTATAAGGAGGTAATAAAATTTCTTGAAATTACTTCTGATTTCAATCCTGATTTTAAAGTCTACAACTCCAGGAAAATCAGCCGGAGTAAATTATTAAAGAGGCTTATTGTTGCTCCTCCGGCATTGATTAAATCTTTAGGTGCTATATTTTTTCCTCATCAGACAAAGCGCAGAGATTGGCTCATGTATTGGCTCTGGAAAGTAAACACAAAAAATAAGGAACCTGAACAAATTGACTCGGCATTTAAAAGAAAGCTAATGTTGAAATTAATGCCTGATATCAAAAACCTGGAAAGGCTTGTGGAAAGGAATCTGACGGAATGGTATCGATAGGCCATTTTGTACATACATCTTTTTTATTTTATCTGATCTTTACGTTTCTAATAAATCAACTGATATGAGCGAAGTTTATTACAGCGATTACCTGCAGCTCGATAAAATCCTAAGTGCTCAGGAACCAGAAAGTATTAAAGCCGGGTTGCGTGCTGATGATGAGATGCTTTTTATAATAATCCATCAAACCTACGAGCTATGGTTCAAACAAATATTATTCGAACTCGAAATAGTTCGTAGCATCTTTGGACAGTCAGGAATCAATGACAATTCACCCGATATAATCATCAGCGTACACCGGCTTAAGCGCATCGCTTCTATTTTCATGCTTGCAGTAGATCAGATCAATATTATTGAAACCATGACGCCGCTCGATTTCCTTGATTTTAGAAATTTATTACGTCCTGCCTCAGGCTTTCAAAGTATTCAATTCAAAATTATTGAAGCCACACTGGGCTTGAAATATGAACATCGTTTTGCACAGGAATATTATATTTCAATGCTTAAGCCTGCAGATGTGCAAAAGGTAAAAGAAGCAGAATCACTTCCATCGATTGTAACCCTTATAAAACAATGGCTGGAGAGAATGCCGTTCTTTGAACAATCAGAGCTGTGGCAGAAATATATGGCGGTTCATACAAATACATCGTCCGAACACACATTTTGGAATGACTACCGTAAATTATATGATAGCAGTTTAGTGGACGCAGAAAAAAGCAACCTTCAGCACTTTGACGAATTATTTATGGAGAACATGCCGTACCCGGAAAACCGCAGTTTTTCACGCAAGGCGAATCGCAGTATTCTCTTCATTATGCTTTACCGCGATTATCCTTTAATGCAGCTTCCATTCCAGCTTCTTAATACGTTATTGGATATAGATGAATTAATAAGCACATGGCGATATCGCCATGTAAATATGGTGCACCGAATGATTGGGACGCGCATTGGAACCGGTGGAAGCAGTGGTAAAGATTACCTGCGCTCTGCACTTGACAAGCATTATATTTTTAAGGAAATTGCAGAACTCACTTCGTTCCTGATTGAGCGAAGGAATTTACCGGTTTTAACACCCGAACTTCAGCATATATTAGGCTATTCAGATATAAATAAATCGAATGTTGTAAATTAATTGATTGTAAGAATTATAATCCATGAATATCAACAATTATAAATCCCCTTAAATAAATAATTATCAACAGGTTATATTATTTAATCTAACCTTGTTTCAAAGGTGGAATATGGAAAGAAACGTGATTGAGCCTTCAAACAATTTGTGTGTCATGTTTCCGGGAAAGGTAAGTCTTAACATAATTTTCAGGTCTGTTTCTGACTTTGGTATGTAATCTATAAATGGTTTCAAGAATAATTGGATCAGAAGAATACGAACGCATCATGCTGATTCCGGTAAATTTGCAATAAGGAATATTGCCGATGTCAGGCTGAAGGGAAAGAACAGTTGGTAGATATCTATAGTGTTGAACAGGTTTCAACAACTTCTATTCACTTCTAATTTTTTCAAATAAAATGTATTGAATTATATATACAGACATGTTACGAAGTTATCAGGTTATGAATCCCATCCTTTAGCTCTTTCAATAGCTTTATGCCATTGATTTAATAATTGATCTCTTTCATTCTCATTCATCTCTGGAGAAAAAACGTTATCATTATTATTGTGACTGAGAATTTTTTCTTTATTAAAAAAGCCTACAGCTAACCCTGCAAGATAGGCAGCACCAAGTGCCGTGGCTTCACGCATAGCAGGCCGGGCAACAATCACATTTAAAATATCAGATTGAAACTGCATTAAGAAATTATTTTCGCAGGCACCACCATCCACTCTTAATTGATGTAACCCTATGCTGGAATCCTTCTCCATTGCATTAATCACATCATAGGTTTGGTAAGCAATAGATTCAAGAGTGGCTCTGATAAGATGGTTTGCAGTAGTGCCCAGGCTCAATCCGAATATTGCTCCTCTTGCATACATATCCCAGTAAGGCGCCCCAAGTCCTGTAAAAGCAGGAACTACCACCACCCCACCATTGTCAGCCACCTTCAAGGCTGCAATGCTTGATTCTGCTGAAGAAGAAAGAAGCTGTAATCCATCCCGCATCCATTGAATAGCGGCTCCGCCGATAAATACACTTCCCTCCAATGCATATTCTACAGAGTCATCTATTTTCCATGCAATGGTCGTTAACAATCCTGAAGCAGATGAAACTTTCTTTCTCCCAGTATTCATCAGCATGAAACAGCCTGTTCCATATGTGTTCTTTGCCATTCCGGTTTCAAAACACCGGTGCCCAAACAGCGCAGCCTGCTGATCGCCTGCCGCGCTTGTAACAGGAATTTTTACTCCAAATATCTTCATATCTGTGTAACCAAATAAGCTGCTTGTATTTTTTACCTCGGGAAGAATGGATGCCGGAATATTTAATTCATTCAATAGCTCTTCATCCCATTTAAGCGTGTTGATGTTAAACAGCATAGTACGGGATGCATTTGAAAAATCTGTAGCATGGACCTTGCCTCCCGTCAACTTCCAGATGAGCCAGGAGTCTATGGTTCCAAAAGCCAATTCGTTATTGATGGCAAGCTGTTGCGCGTTTTCAACATGGTCTAGAATCCATTTTATTTTGGTAGCACTGAAGTACGCATCAATCACCAGACCGGTCTTTTCTTTTACAATTTCACTGTAACCCTTAGCCTTCAGAGCATCACATATGCCGGATGTTCTTCTATCCTGCCACACTATGGCTTTATATACAGGCTTTCCTGTTTTCCGATTCCATATTACCGTAGTTTCGCGCTGATTTGCGATCCCTATGGCTGCAATGTCATAAGCAGTGATATTGCTGCTGCTTATCACTTCATAAATGGATTCCAGCTGTGTATTCCAGATTTCTTCTGCATCATGCTCAACCCAGCCGGGCGTTGGAAAATACTGGACAAATTCTTTTTGTGAAGTGCCGCAAACATTGGCGCTGTCATCAAACAAAACGGAACGGGCACTTGTGGTTCCTTCATCTAATGCAAGAATGTATTTTTTCATTAATTAAAAAATGTAAAACGAGGAACATTCACTGAGCAATATTATATCCGGTTAATTTATTTATTACATTAGAAATATTATCTGACAATATTTCAATTTTTGTAATCTTAAATAATCAGAAGATGAAACACAGCGAATTAAGCTGGACCGCTTCGAACGGAAAAAAAATATTTGCTCAATACTGGAAGCCGGACACCCCACCAATTGCACTTGTTTGTATGGTTCATGGATTTGGAGAGCACAGCGGACGGTATGCACATGTGGCAAAGTTTTTTTCTGATAATGGCATAGCTATGGTTGCTTATGATATGATTGGCCATGGAAAATCAGAAGGCAAAAGGGGACATACCCCATCCTATGATTTTTTGATAGACCAGGTTGATGACTTATTAAAGCAAGCAGATAAAAATTTTAAAAACATTCCAAGATTCCTGTATGGCCATAGCCTAGGTGCAAATATTGCTCTTAATTATTTGTTACGCCGGAACTATCAGGAAAGGAATATTAAGGGAATTATCATCTCATCACCATGGTTTCGATTGCCCTTTGATCCGCCCACATTCCAGGTCATATTAGGGAAAATAATGATGAAGATCTGGCCATCCTTTACCCAATCTTCTAAAATTGACACCAAATCGATTTCCAGTGATCCTTCAGAAGTTAAAAAGTATGAAGAAGACCCTTTAATCCATGATAAGATCTCACCGATGCTATTCTTTCCTGCAATTGACGCAGGAATTTTTGCCCAGGAGCAATCACATAAAATACATTTACCCATGCTTCATTTTCATGGATCAAAAGACCGGCTTACTTCTCACGAAGCGAGTATTGCATTTTCCAAAAATGAAAAGTATGATTACAGCTTCAGATTATTTGAGGGCGGATTCCATGAAATGCATAATGAGCTAAACAAAGATGAGGTAATGAACTTGATAGTAAACTGGATTAAAAATCACCTGAAACAAAAGGATTAAAATTTTTGGCTTTTAAACTAATACATCCTTTAAATGTGACATTTTGATTACACCATATTTATGAAGTAAGCTTAACTGTAACGTCTTATTTATTAGGATGGCTGCTGTAAATAATTTTATGAAGAAGCTGACCATACAAAAGGTCATAGCCGGATGTGAATTCAGCCAGGTAACCCTCAGCTTTTGAAAGTCCTTTACCCTGCAATGGTTTAATAATATTGTTTAACTCCTTCAGCAGGTAGAAGTAATGAGCATATTTATATTTTTTGAGGGATAACTTTTGAAGCTGAATGTACCGCATGTTTTTTTGAGCCAGGCGGGATGCAAATTCCAAATCTCCTGAATATGCAAAATATAATGTTTCAAGCATGCGGAGCCTTATCTCATATTGAAAATAAACCTGCAGGGAATTGAGTGATTTTCCAATGGCTATATATTCAAATGCCTTTTCATAAAGTCCCTTTTTAAAACACAGTTCTGCATACAAAACAGAACCCAGTACACCGGCTGATTCATGCTTGTTTTGAATATATATCAAAAAAACATTATCCAGCACCTGTTGCGCCGTACTCAGCTCATTCATAACCATTGCCAGTTCTGCAAACCGGGAATAATGGTGGAATTGATTTTTAAGTAACGTATCATACTCGTGAAATGTGCGGGCATACAGCACATATGCCTCGCCTAATTTATTTTCCTCAAACAACTGCTCCGCTTTATTACAATCGGAGAGTGCTTTTTGAAAATGTGGTAATTCTTCTTTTCTGTAAAGTGATTCAATTTGGGCCAGATAGTAATTCCTCTTTTCAAATTCGGGGCATAAATAGTTATAATAAAAAACCATTACACGGTACAGAACTGTTTTTGCGCTTACCTCCTTAACGGACTGATATTTTTTCTCTAATGCATTTAGCTCCTGAAGCAACTTCAGATGAGCCCGCTCATCCGGTGGCTTTTGCATCTGTCGATTCAGGCGTGAAAAAATAAGCTTTGATTTTACCTCAAGCTCTTTTGCGGGTTTACCGCTAATGATATTTTTTAAGTACAGATCAGCCTGTCCGTTAACCAATTTTTCATCAAGAAAGCGCGCTGGTACATTCAAGGTAAGGTTATAAAATGCATATGCATATTCCTCTTTTTTTTCAGCAGAAAGCTGATCGAATTTTGATTTCGCAGACAATTGCCTGATTTCATGAAACAGGTGCGGGAACAGCTGTTTCTTATTAAGAAAGGTGAGCTGGTCCAGGTCGTTTTCGCCAGAGAAATGCCGGTAGCATTTCTTTAGCAATACCGTATTTATCTTGTCATAATGGGATGAGGAAATATGCAGCTGATCGCAAATAGCTTTTTTATCGATACCCGTTTCAGTACGGCTTTTCAGTATTAGCTCAAGCATTTCTTTCTCCTTACCCCGCAATTGCATATGACGCAATGATTGCAATTCTGATTCATTTAAAAATGAAATAAAAGAAGGTAATAAGGCCATGGTGCTTGACTCTATTCCTGTATATAGAGATCCGAAAAATTAAGTAAATAAAAAAATATTCTATAATAAAATCAACATTTGAGGATGTTTCTGTTATTACATAAAAAATTATAGGGTATTACGGAAGGAATAATACAGAAGCTAAACTTACTTTTTAACACAGACCATATTTGCAATCTTATCATGCCAGGTTTGATGATGATCTGATACAAAAAAAGCCAGGCAGCTTAACACTGCAGGCACACCGGCAAGAATCACAAAGATCATATATACCCACGCTCTTGCAGCACACATCCTGAAAGGAGGCATTTCACTGGTAGTAGCATCAATCAATTTAATTCTAACCAGGCGTTTCCCTAATGTTCCTCCGGTACTTTCCATGATCGGTGAATAGAGCATCACCCAAAGCATTAAAGCAAGAGCAGGCATGGCCTGCTGCACACTTTTAATTATGAAATCCTCATTGAATGGTTTGCTTTGCTTTATAAAATAAATGGCAATGGCTTCAAACAGGTAAGCAGTGCCAAACACCATCAGGGTATCTACCGTTCTTGCAATCGCCCGTTGTGTAAAGGTTGCCAACTGCCGCTGTTCAGCCTCGGCTTCCCTAACAATTTTTTCCAGCAGTTTATCTATAGGATCCGGTTGTGTAGGCTGGGAAATCATTCAATGATTTTTAATGAAAGCTAAATTCAGAATGTTTCTTGGAAAAAGAAAATAAAAGTTTAAACGAGGACCTGAGACTAAGATCTGAGATCAAAACGGTGTAACTTTTAGCGTAATAAAATTCCAATGGTTCTGGTAAAATCCAGAGACTTTAAAAGATTTTAAAGCATATCCCGGACGGGTTTCAGACTCATTGAAGGTCAGATTGTGAAATTTCAGTCCCCACATACGGGCATCAAAATCTAATCAAAATATTTTCCGCAAATAGACCACCTGTGCCTTCAAATTAATATCGGAGAAGTTTACTTCGCAGATTTAGATGTCTATTCTAATGAATTTAATGTCTTCCAACCGACCTTATTCTTTATAAAAAGAGAGTGTTTGGATATAATAAAACCCAATGGAATTTATGGCTTACCTGATCTTATTATAGAAATTTTTCTCCCTGCGATTTCTATCATAATCTAAAAGTGAAAAGAAAGATTTATGAAAAATATGGCGTTGACGAATATGTGATCACTGATCCTGATAATAAAGAATGTTACCATTATATTTTAAGAGATGGAGCGTACGCTGAACTGGAAAAATGTCAGCAACATTTTTTTAGGAAGTATTGAGCATCGCTATTACTTTCTGGTGAGCAGTGATCTTTACTTAGAACCAACATACTTAAAAAGCATTGACTGGAAGAGTTGACTGCAGCTAACCTTGCAGCTCATTCTAATTATATTATCTGTTAGTTTCTTGAAATTGCTGCTATGCCAGGCAATATCTTTCCTTCGAAATATTCGAGCAGTGCTCCCCCACCGGTTGAAACGTAACTCACCTTATCGGCCAGGTTAAACTTATTGATTGCCGAAACAGAATCTCCTCCGCCAATCAATGAAAAGGCGCCTTTAGAGGTTGCTTCTGCAACCGCTTCTGCAACGGCCTTAGTGCCTTCCTGAAAATTATTAAATTCAAAAACACCCATTGGTCCATTCCATAAAATGGTTTTAGATAGCAGAATTACTTCTCTGAATTCTGCAATAGCTTTCGGACCAATATCCAGTCCCATAAAGCCGGAAGTAATTTCATTGCTTGGGCATTCACCCCGTTTTGCATCATTGCTGAATGCATCAGATGTAATGGAATCTGCAGGCAAGAGCAAGTTCACTTTTTTATCCTGTGCTTTTTTTACCAGATTTACCGCGTTGCTCAGGCGCTCGTCTTCGCAGAGTGAATTTCCAATATTTCCTCCCATCGCTTTAAAAAAAGTATACGCCATTCCACCTCCTATCAGCACGTTATCTGCTTTATCGATCAATTGCTCCAATATCAAAATTTTATCCGAAACTTTTGCCCCACCGATGATTGCAGTAAATGGTTTTGCAGGATTTCGAATAGCCTTATCTGCATTTTCAATTTCGGACGCCATCAGGAAACCGAACATCTTTTTTCCTGCAGTAAAAAAATTCGCAATTACAGCAGTAGAAGCATGCGCCCGATGTGCAGTTCCAAAAGCATCATTAACATAAACATCTCCAAGCGCTGCCAATTGTTTTGCAAATGCCTCATCACCTTTTTCTTCCTCGGGGTGGAACCTGAGGTTTTCCAAAAGCAGAACGTCACCATTTTTTAAAGACCCTGCTGATTGTTTTACTTCTTCTCCAATACAGTCCCCTGCAAACTTAATTGGCCGATATAATAACTGTGCAGCTTTATCCAATACATGCCTTAAAGAATATTTATCTTCCGGACCGCCCTTAGGCCTTCCGAGGTGCGACATCAGGATTACAGCACCGCCATCCTTTAATATTTTATTTATTGTTGCTAGTGCACCACGGATTCGTGTATCATCTTTTACCTGTAATGTCTGTTTATCAAGCGGCACATTAAAATCTACCCTAACAAGTGCCCGTTGGCTTTTAAAATTATAATCGGCAACAGTTTGCATACATTAATTTAAAAACGAAATAAATATAAATATCACAGCCAAAGGTTATGACTGTAATTGCCTATTGTAAATAATTACCGGATAGTTGCTTAAGCCCGCTCAGCCTGAAAAGCTTCCTTTTCAATCAGTGTGGCAAAATAGTGAACCGTACGCACCAATTGTGAAACGTAGCTCATTTCATTGTCGTACCAGGACACTGTTTTAACCAGCTGCTTCTCTCCCATCGACATCACCTTGGTTTGAGTGCCATCGAATAGAGATCCGTAGGTGATACCGATTACGTCGCTGCTTACAATTTCATCCTCGGTGTAACCGAATGATTCATTTGAAGATGCCTTCATGGCAGCGTTCACTTCCTGTATAGTAGTTTTCTTATTTAAAACAGTAGTAAGCTCAGTGAGAGAGCCGGTAATGGTTGGTACGCGCTGTGCGGTGCCGTCTAACTTTCCCTTTAATTCTGGGAGCACCAATCCTATTGCTTTTGCAGCGCCGGTGCTATTGGGAACAATATTAACTGCGGCTGCCCTGGCGCGGCGAAGGTCGCCTTTTGGGTGCGGAGAATCCTGTGTATTCTGGTCGTTGGTATAGGCGTGAATAGTGGTCATCAGGCCCATCTCAATGCCGAAACTGTCGTTCAGCACTTTTGCCATAGGAGCAAGACAATTGGTAGTGCAGGAAGCGCAGGAGATAATTGTTTCGCTTCCGTCGAGGATATCGTGATTCACATTAAAAACGATGGTCTTTAAATCTCCTGTAGCAGGAGCTGAAATTACCACCCGCTTTGCGCCGGCAGTAAGATGAGCGGAAGCCTTTTCCTTATCGGTAAAGAAACCAGTGCATTCAAGTACCACATCCACATCGTGCTGCCTCCATGGAATTTCTGCAGGGTTTTTTTGTGTATAAATATTGATTTCATTACCGTTTACAATAATGGAATTTTCAGTAGACCTTACATCAGCATTAAATCTACCCTGCGCTGAATCGTATTTTAATAAATGTGCTAATACCTTAGGGCTTGTAAGGTCATTGATGGCAACCACATCTATGCCATCCATTTCAAATATCTGCCGGTATACCAGGCGGCCAATCCTTCCGAATCCATTTATTGCAACTTTTACTGTTGACATTATTAGGAAATTTTTAAGGTGAGTTAAGGAATAATTTTGATTGGCAAAGGTAGAAAAAGAAGCTTTCAACTGAAATGATGCAGGAAATATTTTAACTGTGCAGATTGGAAATGGAGCGATAAAAAATTTATCTTTGCGACCGTTATTTACGAACGGCCGGTTGGTCAAGGGGTTAAGACGCCTCTCTTTCACGGAGGAATCACGAGTTCGATTCTCGTACCGGCTACAAAAGTACACTAATAACTGCCCGCTCCCCATGGCAACAGAGAGAGATGTAGCCAAGTCAATTGCTCAAAAACGACACCTCACGGCTAAATCACCTCACGGCTAAATCACGGCTAATGACTCGAACAAGTAGTTAAGCTATCAATGGCTTCCGTCCTGATTAGCGCCAGCTTACAAGAATTATGTGGAGTTATTTTATGCTAACATCTTACAGAAAGACAGAAGTGATGGTGACCCAATATCAAACACCGCACTTTTCATTATTCACCTAACAATAGTAATTTGCTTAAGAATATCTTGCATTAACGTATAAAGCTATTATCCTGCTATGTTATACCATTTCGGAAGCATTCTTAACTCTTTCATACTGATTTCGGTTTTAACTTTAATGTTAATGATATCTAAAGGAATAGCCCAGGATCTTCCTCAACACTATGCACTCACCATTACTGCAAATGATCTAAAAGACCGTCTCTCCGTTATCGCAAGTGTCGAAATGGATGGAAGAGAAACGGGCACAGCAGGGCAGCGTAGAGCTGCAGATTATATTGCCAATTCTTTTAAATCTATAGGTCTTCTTTCTGCCGGCAGCACGATAGGTTATTTCCAGGAGTATCCGCTTTTTACCGATACCATGGTCTCTTCTTCAATAGGTATCGGAAGAAAAAAATACTATTATGGCAACGACTTTCATGCTGCGGTTCGCACGAACCAGAGTAAAACCATTCTTGCCCAAAGAGTCATCTTCGCCGGGTATGGCATCAGCGATTCAGCATACGATGATTACAAAAATCTTGCTGTAACAGGAAGCATAGTTGTTATTGCTTATGGCGAACCTAAAATCGGTGCGAATTACCTGGTCAGCGGAGACGAGACAGCTTCCGGCTGGTCGTTCAGAACGATGTCAGAGAAAAAAGAGGCAGCATTAAAAAAGGGAGCAGCGGGAATTTTTTTCATAGATCCGCTTGGATCGCCAGATCCGGATGCAGCAAATACCGAAAAAAAATCAAGCCTCTATTTCAGGCATGAATACACAAGCGCTTCAACGATTAACTCAGCCTTTATCAGCAGGCAAATGGTGGCAGACCTTTTTGGCAAACAAGCTGCGGATACCTTACTCTCCAGGATGAAACGCGGCGCGCCATTCAGCCAGCACGATTATAGAAGTGTCAGTAAAAAAATTTTATTTGATTTTCAAAAAAATACATTTACAATGACTGCCGCGAGCAATGTTTTAGGGATGGTGGAGGGAAGCGATAAGAAAGATGAATACATTTTTGTTACCGCTCACTACGATCACCTGGGCGATAAAGGAAACGGGAAGATCTACTACGGCGCAGATGACGATGGGTCGGGAGTAAGTGCCGTGCTTGAGATTGCACAGGCATTTGAAAAAGCAAAAGAAGATGGATACGGCCCGCGCAGATCCATTGTTTTTATGACCGTTTCGGGAGAAGAAAAAGGATTATGGGGCTCAGAATTTTATACCTCACACCCGGTGTTCCCATTACAACAAACTGATATTGATCTCAATATCGATATGGTGGGAAGGATTGATCCAAAAAGGGAAGCTGCAGATTCTCTCAACTACGTTTATGTTATTGGTGATGATAAGATCAGCTCTCAATTGAGGCCTCTTTTAGACTCAGTAAATAACAGCCATTCAAACATAAATATTGACCGAAAATTCAATGGAAATGATCCGGAACGATTCTATTACAGGAGCGACCACTACAACTTTGCAAAAAATGGCGTGCCTGTAATGTTTTTCTTTAACGGCACCCATGCTGACTACCATCAAACAACAGACACCGTTAACAAAATAAATTTCGACCTGATGGAAAAACGGACGAGATTAATTTTCTACACAGCCTGGGAAATTGCTAACCGGCAAAGTTCTATTGTGCGGGATATTACATTAAAATAGTTTAAGGGCTGCAGTTACTTGAGATTTGTATTTAACCGGAATTGATTATTAAACCTTCTTCAAAGGCCTGAATAGGCAGATAAAAATATAGCAGAGGTATTGTAATAAAAATCCGCTATTTTGATCCCGATTGCAATAATCATAATTAAATTCATGAATATTTTATGTTGACTTTGCGCAAATTGAACTCAAATAATAACTAACCATTCACGATCATTGTAAACTATGGATAACGTTTCACCGTCTGTTAGTAAGGGTGCATTACCTACTTTGGTTACTGTATTTTTTTTCTGGGGATTCGTTGCAGCGTCAAATGGCATTTTTATTCCCTTCTGCAAATCGCACTTTAACTTAAATCAATTTCAATCGCAGCTTATTGATACCTCTTTTTATGGTGCCTATTTTTTCGGATCACTGCTTTTGTACTTGTTCTCCGCTTTTGCAGGGATTGATCTGCTAAATCGAATTGGATTTAAGCATGGGATAATTTACGGCCTGCTTATGTCGGTAGTCGGCGCCATTGCGCTTGCCTTTATTTCGATTTCACCAGGTGCTACTTTTGCAATGATCCTGCTCTGCTTCTTTATTATAGCACTAGGCTTCTCTTTACAGCAAACTTCTGCACAGCCGTTTGCAATTGCATTAGGAAATCCCGCTACAGGTGCTCACCGCCTCAATCTTGCAGGAGGAATAAACTCGCTGGGTACTTTACTGGGGCCATTAGCAGTAAGCTATGTCCTTTTTGGCGATATGAAAGATGCAGGCGTTGCCACCATCCAATCCATTCAGACACTGTACCTGATTTTAGGAGGTTTATTTTTTGCGGTGGCAATGTTTTTTCTAACTTCAAAAAAATTGCCCTCCATAAAAAATAATGAGCACGTTGAAAAAAGCAGAAAGGCGACTTCGTTATTACTGGCCATAGCAGTGCCTACCATCATGCTCTTATTCCTCAACCAGATGTTCAGTGATGATAACAGAGTTTACCTGGTAGCCGGTTCTTTGGTGATTATAATTGGTTTATTATTTTTTGCATACAGCTCCGCACAAAAAAACAAGGAAGGATGGGGAGCTATGCAGTTTCCTCAATTGGTGCTGGGCATGGTGGCAATATTTGTATATGTGGGAATGGAAGTAACTATACAAAGTAACATGGGCGCTTTATTGAGAAAACCTGAGTTTGGTGGCCTGGATGCAAAATATATCTCCCAATTTATTTCATTGTACTGGGGCAGTTTAATGATAGGAAGATGGACGGGCGCTGTAGCGGTATTTGATTTGAAGAGATCAACTAAAAGACTTCTTACCGTGGTAGTGCCACTCGTAGCCTTTGCCTTAATTCTTTTTGTAAATGTTATTCGTGGCAATGAAGTGAAAAATCTCTTTGTATATATTATCTGCATTGCAGTATTGATCGGGGCGTTTTATTATGCGAATGAAAGGCCGGCTAAAATGTTACTTACGGTTGCATTTCTAGGCACTATTGCAATGTTAATCGGTTTGTTAACCACGGGAACTCTGGGCACCTTTGCCTTTATAAGCGGTGGACTTTGCTGCTCGGTAATGTGGCCTTGCATATTTTCATTAGGAGTTACAGGGTTGGGCAAATACACCAGCCAGGGCTCAGCTTTTCTTATTATGATGATTCTAGGTGGTGCTATTATACCACCGGTACAGGGGGTAATTTGCGATTTCGATAGAACCAACCCGAATGGGATAATGGGTATTTCTTATACGCATTTCTCGTATATAGTACCATTCATTTGCTTTGCATATATGATTTGGCACGCTAACAAAACAAGAGCAATTTTAAAGTCACAGGGTCTCGATTACGACCAGCAACTGAGTGGTGGTCATTGACGATTATTGCAGTAAGCGAGGTGTTAACAGCTGAGCTTTATCCTTTTTTATTTTTTAATTGCCTCGGGTTCATCCCCTTTGTATTGAAATATATAATTGGTAAATCCGGAAGGCGGAATTGTGATAATGCCATGGTTAAACGTAATGCGGTCAGAGGTTTTTTTATTATCGAAAAAGTCCATAATCGTTTTCTTCCGGTTGACCAGTATAGCAGCATATTTTTTATTAACTACACCTGCTCCAATTAATTTCATGCATTTCCCCTGAACGGTAAATTCCAGCCCACTGTGGTTAGTCAGGCGGTCCAGGTAACGAACGAATGAGGAATCTTTAATAGATAATTTAGTTATGGCCACTGAATCATCTATTGACAGTGCCGCCTGTTTTATATTGTTTTGGGCAGCATAAAATTTTTTCTTTGATTCAAAAAATAACATTGCTTCTTTCTCCTTTTCCTCAAAATATTTCGGCGATATGGTAAGATGTGAATTAGGATGGAAAAACATATACCGTGATATCTTCCGCAATTGACCTTTCTGATCGTCATTTAATGCTGTCTGCATTGGCTTCCATTCCATCATAATAAAATCCTCTTTATCTTTCTTTTGCTTTTCTACGGATGATGTGTATGGAAAAGCAGGAGGTTTAAGAAAGATATTTGCAATTACATCCCAGATCACATCACGCCAATGGTATTTAGGATTGTTCAGATCGCCGGTGATCGGAAGTGTAATATCTATTTTCCGGTGTAAATTCCTGACAAGGAAAAGTACGATCGGCATTGGAATATGTTTGGTACCTTCATTTTTTACCTTATCGGCACGAGTAGGGTTTATGATCAGCAGGTGGTTATCGCTGTTGATTTGCTTGTTCACCACGTTCCATTTTCCGAGTAATTCTATAGTGCCTTTATCGAAAGGATATGAGGAATAAGTAATAGTGTATGGATTAAAAAGAGGCAGCGGAAGATCGGTAACGCTGTAATTAAGATGAAAATCTCCGAAGTCATTCGGATTCACATCGAACTTTACATCTACATTTCCAAAGGGATTCAGTTTGGATTGCATTGTCAAAAACATCCTCTTATTCCGAGTGCTTATGTTGGTTGCTTTTATTTCGATTGGGTTTGCAGTAAGTGAAAATTTTTCCAGGAGGGAGTAATCGGCATAGCGCAAATGTGCATTGGTTATGCTGAACTGATCTACACGGTATTGGCTGTTCACGATATTCGCTGCAAGCTCTTTCAGGTAATCAGCTATCAGGAATATAATGTTTGTTTGCGGATGCACAGCTTTCGCTTCCTGGATGTTTGCTCCTTTGGCACCGAACATACGCGCAAAATTATCGAGGTAGTCATACTTTTCATATTTGATAAATGGGCTGTCGAGTTTCAACGAACTGAAGAAATATTTTTTATCAGCCGGATTTAGAGAATCGATGTTCATTGAAAGTGAGGCAAACGAAACGTAATCATCGCTTATATTTTTCCCAAAATGAAAATCGCTGATGGCAAATTTTCCATTAGCCAATAAATCCAACTTGCTTCGAACGCTTCCTTTAGCATGGATATCTGCATCTAAGAAGGCGGAAATATTCCCATATTTTGAAAAATCTTTCAGGTACTGTTCCATTATTTTCAGATCAAACCTGGAAACCAAAGTGTGCAGATTGTAAACACTGCTCTTCATATTATAGTCTGCAAACCCTTTTACAGAGCCGCTGCCTATACCAGAAATAAAATTATATTCTACATGAGTGGTGTCCACATTCCAGTCAAGAGAGGGGCAGGATATATTCACTTTGGTAATGTAATATTTAACAGGAATGGAAAGCTCATTATAGTGGAATTCACTGTTCTTAATATTTATGTTCCGAATGCAGTAATGTAACGGGGCTGATGGTTTTGTGGAATCTGTTTTAATAAGATCAGAAAAATTAAACACCGTGGAATCCTGGATTACATTAATCCATAGTTGGTCGAAGGTTAAAGCGGAGAGTTCATAAGTCTTTGCAAAAAGCTTTCTTACGGTAATGTTTAAGGAAAGATTATTTGTTTTAATAAAAATCTGCGGACTTTTTTTCTCATACACCCGTAGATCATGTGCATTCACATACCCGCTAAAGGGGTTTACATACAGCCAGCTCATTTCAATTTTGCGGCCTACATATTTTTCGCTGTATTTTTCAATTATATATTTGGCAATGGGAGAAATAAAAATGATAACTACCGCGACAAAAATAAATAGTATTAAAAATATAATTAATGCATACCTTAAAAAACGATTTTTTATTTTCCTGAAAAGACGCAGCATAAGTTCGCTATAATTCATTTTCCGTGCCATCCTATAATTTTAAGGTTTACCGGCAGTATATAAAAGTAATATTAACTGAAAGGTATAAACAAAAGTGAGCCAACTTCTTATATAGACTTATATTCTTGAAATTAGCCGGAAACCTACTCCGTGGTGGTTTTCAATTTCCACTTGAGGATCTGAAGATAAATATTTTCTTAACTTGGAAATAAAGACATCCAGACTTCTTCCGAGGAAATAATCATCGCTACCCCAGACTCTAAGGAGCAGATCGTTGCGCTTCACAAGCTGGTTCATACTTGAACAAAGTGTTTTCAGAACTTCAGACTCTTTCTCCGTAAGCTTTAATTTTTTCTTTTTAACAGTTAATTCATAATTCAAATAGTCAAAGACACATGCTCCAAAACGAAAAAGCTTTTCTTTAGAATGGGCACTTTTACTCCTTTTTAAGAACACTTCAATACGTAAAACAAGCTCTTCAATATTAAAAGGTTTGGTTATAAAATCATCTCCACCGGTTTTAAATCCTTTAATGCGATCTTCCTTTCCGGACTTTGAAGTGAGAAACAAAATAGGAACTTCCTGATTTATCTGCCTTATTTGTTCTGCCAATGCATATCCATCCATCTTTGGGAGCATCACATCAAGGATGCATAGATCAAACTTTTCATTGATAAATTTATCCAATGCAGATTTTCCGTCGTCACACACTGTTACATTTAAGCCGGATAATCCAAGAAAATCACGAATCACCGATGCGAGGTTTTTATCGTCTTCCACTAATAAAATAGTTGCTTTGGTCAATTGCATCAGTTATATTTTTAGGAGGGGAAACGCGAGAATAACCTCTGTTCCCTCACCAGGCGAACTTATAATACGAACATTTCCATTGTGATCCTTCATAACCGTTTTTACATAATACAAACCCAGCCCAAAGCCTTTCACATCGTGAACATCTCCGGTTGGTACCCGGTAAAAACGATCAAAAATGCGTCTCCGGTTTTTTTTTACAATTCCGATTCCATTGTCCTTCACAATCAATTCTACAAATTGACCTGCATTTCTGGTGCTTATAAGAATCCGGGGAATTGCTTCATTATATTTAACTGCATTATCAACTAAATTAAAGATTACGTTTGAGAGGTGCATTGCATCTCCTATAATCATTGAAAAAACAGCCAGGAGTTCATGCTCAATTGCACCTCCTTTGTCAATTGTTAATTGCTCTAAACCAAGTATAGAATTTCTTAAAAAAATATTTAAATCAATTTCACTGAATTGATATTTCATTTTCTTCTCATCCCATACTGCAACCTGTAACACCCGTTCCACCTGGTTTTTCAAGCGAAGCGCTTCCTGCTGAATCAAGTTTGAATATTGCACCACAGAGGATGTTTGTTGTAATATTTCTGATCTGTTCAGCAGTTTAGATGTAACCAGTATGGTAGAAACCGGCGTTTTAAATTCATGAGTCATGTTGTTTACAAAGTCTTTTTGAATCTGCGATAACTGCTTCTGACGAAGGATGGTGATAAGGGCGAAGGCAAAAAACAACACAACCAGCAATAATACAGCTGATGAAAATAGCCATATCCCTAAAGAACCTGTTAGCTGGCTTCCCTTATCCGGAAAATTCACGCTGAAATAATACAGGTCATTTTTCCACTGTGGTAGTTCATGTGTAATACGCTCCTTTTCTGATGCAGTGAAAGAAACATAATTTCCATACACTAACTTTTGGTGATTACAATCATATACGCCATATTCAAAATCCATTAATAGACCCCGATTCTTAAATTCAGCTTTGAGCAGCGATTCAAGGGCCTTGGTATCTATTTCGCCATTTACGCTTACAACAAAATAATTACCTGATAACTGGTTAACCAATCCGCTGTTGGGAATTTGCTGATTATTAATTGTGAGGATTTGCTCTCCTACCCTTTGTAATGCAGTAAATACGTTTTGGTCGAATTCTTTCTCATTCACATCAAAAGCTTTTCGAAACCAGAATATTTGCAGAACAACAATTCCTGTTATGGCAAGCAAAGCCAGAATGGTAACTATTTGAATACTGCGATTTTGCATTAATAATTAAATAGGGCAAAAAGCCAATCTACAATTAGAGGATTTTCTAAAAAGAAATTTTTAATCAGGTGAAGGTTTGGATGTATATAAATTGAATGAAAACCTTGATTTGCAATGCCGGGATTCACCCTTTTACTAAAGATACCCGAGAAGCTAACCAGCTTTCTTTTAAAGGAATAATCCAGCGCTGGTCAAAATGTTTTTTTAAAGTGATGGTATTGTTAAATACTAAAGTGTCCTCTGTAATTTCTCCATTTTCAATTAACTTATCGAGGTCATTAAGTGCCGTTACATTTATATTATTTCCTGCTTTCCAGGACACTAACAGGCGGTTAAATAATTGCACCTGGTATTCAGATTCAATAACCTGCATAAAGTGCACTGATTTATCTATTGAGCAACCACTTGCCCCGGCATGTGTTTCATCCACCATTAAAACAATGAAGCGGTTGTAAAAAATTTCTCCCTTTGCCAGAAGGGTTGATCCGTGAGCCGTCCATTCTTTACAAAACAATTTCAAAGCATTATTGATATCGCGAGACTCAGTGTCTGTAAATGCACGATTGCACGTATAGATCCAAACCCTGGATTGATCATCGAAATTTTGATTCATTGAATTATTTATATCGTCAAAGATACTATTAGATACCGGTCATGAAAAATGCTATCTATAATCCCTGAGCTTCTGCTATCAGCTCTGAAATGTCTTTTAATTTAGGTGCATTTTCACCACCTGCATGCTTTAATCCATCATCAAGCATGGTCATACAAAACGGACAGGCAACTGCCACAGTTTTCGCACCTGTTGCAATTGCTTCTTCAGCTCTTTCTGCGTTTACGCGTTTTTTTCCTGGTTCTTCTTCTTTGAACACCTGTGCTCCCCCTGCTCCGCAACACAATCCTTTTGAGCCACACCGTTTCATCTCTTTTAAGTCAGCTTTAAGGGATTCAAGCACCTGCCGGGGCGCCTCATAAATTCCATTTCCCCTTCCTATGTAGCAGGAATCGTGATAGGTAATGGTTTCGACGCTTCGGCTTTCTTCAGTCTGCACTTTTATTTTTCCATCCAGAATCAACTGCTGAAGGAAAGAAGAGTGATGCAGTACTTCATAACTTCCGCCAAGGCCGGGGTATTCATTTTTTATAGTATTGAAGCAATGCGGGCAAGCTGTTACAATTTTTTCCACTCCGTAAGTATTTAAGGTACTGATATTCGACATGGCTTGCATCTGAAATAAAAATTCGTTGCCTGCGCGTTTTGCAGGGTCACCATTGCAGGTTTCTTCAGTTCCCAATACAGCGAACTTAATACCTGCCTGCTTTAAAATTTTAGCAAATGAGCGTGTTACATTTTTATTTCGCTCATCAAAAGAGCCTGCACAGCCTACCCAAAACAGCACTTCAATTTTTTCACCTTTTGAAGCAACGTCGTTCATGGTACTGATCTCCAGGCCATCTGCCCAATTAAATCGATCGGCTTGCGAAAACTGCCATGGTGCACCATTATTTTCGATGTTTGAGTTCATCATTGTCAGCTCATTTGGCACTTTAGATTCTTCCATCACCAGGCTTCGCCGTAAATCCATTATGATACTTAAGGGTGAAATATTTACAGGACATTCCTGCACACAGGCATTACAGGTGGTGCAGGCCCACAGCTCTTCTTCAGTAATATAATTGCCTAATAATGTTTTACTATCGTTATAATCGCTTCCATGTTTATCAATATTTTTTCCCACCTCTTCCATGCGGTCCCGGGTTTTCATCATGATAAGGCGGGGAGATAGTTTTTTACCGGTAATACTGGCAGGACATGCTGCAGTACATCGTCCGCATTCGGTGCAGGAATAGGCATCCATCAACTGCTTCCAGTTCAGATCAAAAATATCTTTTGCTCCGAACCGCTCCGAAGATAGTTCTGTAGCAGGCGGCTCTGTGGAAGGGTCAAGCATTAATTTTACTTCACGGGTTACGGAAGCCAGGTTGTTAAATTTTCCCTGAGGAAAAAGATTTGAGTAAAAGACATTCGGGAAGGAAATGATAATATGAAAATGCTTTGAAATAACCAGGTAATTCAAGAAGAAAAATATTCCGATTATATGGAACCACCACGCAGACCTCTCAACGGTTTGCAAACCCGAAATAGATAATGAGGAATATATAGGCGAGAAGAAAACATCACTAACGGGAAAAGCGCCAGCCTTTGTAAAGGATTCTGCAGCTCTGATTTGTAAAAGGTGATCAGTAGCATTTAAAGACAAAAAAGCTATCATCAGCAGAATTTCCATAATCAGAATATTGTTCCCATCACGGCGAGGCCAGCCGTCAAGATCACTGGAGGTAAGCCGGGGAACCTTAACAATATTCCTTCTGGCTAAAAAAACTATACAGGCTATCAACACCCCGAATGCCAGAATCTCAAAGCTCCCAATAAGAAAATTATAAAATGGTATGGGTAAAACCTTTGATAAGATCCGATGCGTCCCGAAAATTCCATCAATTATTATTTCAAGCACTTCAATATTAACAATGATAAAACCTGCATAAATTATCAGGTGAAAAAATCCAACCACAGGCTTTGCCATCATTTTCGATTGACCAAGCGCTACACGAAACAGGATATTCCATCTTTTCTTTTTACTTCCCTCAATCAGCACATCCCTTCCAAGATGGATGTTGCGAATTATCTTTCGCACATTAATGGTGAAAACTGAAATAGCAATAATAAAGCAGATAATAAAGACGACTTGGGCTATAGGCATTTATTGCTATTTTTAATGGTAAGTGCTGCTTAGATTTTCAGCCATAACATCACACTTATGGAATTTTTCAAAAGTAATTTATTATGAAGAGAATAATAAATTACGTTTTTATTTATACCCTCATTTTACCAATGTCTGTTCGAAGCCAGCACACGGCATCGATGAATACAGGCCTCAGAAGAGCACTGAGTCAACCCGTGAATTCGGGAAGAATGGTTTCTTTAATTGTAAAAAGCAACAACCCGGCCCTTGAAGAAATAACCAAAGAATCAGGAGGTATTTATAAGTTTACAATAGGTAATCTTAGCTCAATATCTCTTCCACTCAATAAGATAAATAGTTTTGTAAAACAAAGGGATATTATAAGCATTGAAGGATTATACGGCAGCGGGAAACTTTTTGATGAAATGACTTTGGTAAATGCGAATGTAAATCCCGTACATCAGGGGCTGTTTCCATTAGCCCAACCTTACGATGGAAAAGGAGTGGTAATTGCGGTGCTGGATGATGGAATTGATATCCATCATCCTGATTTTCAGAATGCCGATGGCACTACCAGAATAAAATTTTTATGGGATCAGACTTCAATAACGGGTGGAAATATACCTCAGCCCTATAATTATGGCCAGGAGTGGGATTCTGACGCAATTAATTCGGGAAGCTGCACACATGTGGAACCGTATTATGAGTATGGTCACGGATCAAATGTATCGGGAATAGCAGCAAGTAATGGTTTGGCTGTAAATAATTTTTACGGAGTTGCTCCTGCTTCAGATCTGCTTGTGGTTGCAGTGGATATGGGTGAAAACTTCCTGAATAATGTTGTAGACGCAACGAAATACGCTTTTGATAAAGCAGCCGAATTGCATGAACCGTGCGTTATTAATGCGAGCATCGGCACCTATTTTGGTTCGCATGATGGGCTAGACCTTGCAGCACTGTTAATTGATAGCTTAATTGCTTCCCAAAGTGGAAGGACCTTTGTTTGTGCTGCAGGTAATGCAGGTAATATTCCTTTTCATCTGGGATATCAAATACAAACAGATTCCGCTTTTACGTGGTTCAAATATGCTCCTAATATTCCGGGAGTTTTCTTTGAGTGGTGGATCAATAAATCAGAGGCAGACTCCTTTAATTTTGCTATTGGCGCAGATAATACAAATCCATTTTTCTTTGAGGGCAGAACGAAATACTATAACCTCAAAAACGATTTTGATTTACCTTCAGGAGCGCCCAGCTTAATGGATACACTTTGGAATGCGGGGTTGGAAACCGGAATAATATCCATAAATGTTCAGGCATTTGACAGCACATATTCATGCGATGTTTTTATAACTTCTGCAAATACTTCTGATCTTTGGCGGTTCATCACAAATGGAAGCGGGAAGTTTGATTTATGGAGCGGCCTTACCACCACGGGAACATCTGATATTATATATTCTGATTTGCCGGATTCGGTTTCATTCCCAGATATTTCTCGATATAAAGTACCGGATACTCAGGAAACTATTGTAAGCAGCTTCAGCTGTTCTGATAAAGTAATAACGGTGGGTAACTTTACAAATCGTAATCAATACATTGATGTTAATGGAAATCTTCAAATTTTTACCTCGGATACTACCGGGCAATTAGCCATTTCATCAAGCTTTGGACCTTCCCGGGATGGAAGAATAAAACCCGATATTACAGCACCCGGTAACCGCACACTTACTAGCGGCAATTTGCTGACCCTTCAGAATCTTTTATTATACCAGCCTTTTAAAGTTGCCCTGGGTGGATTACATAATTCCAATGGGGGCACTTCTATGGCTTCGCCGGTAGTTGCAGGGATTGCAGTATTATATTTAGAAAAAAAACCTGCGGCAAATTGGAAAGAAGTGAAAGATGCAATTTTATTTTCTGCAACAAAGGACCAGTATACAGGACCGGATTTACCAGATAACCATTGGGGTTATGGCAAAGCAGATGCTTTTGCAGCTATGACCAATATAATAAGCTACGGATGTACGGATCCCGCCTCTACTAACTATAATTCGGATGCTACTGTGGATAATGGCTCGTGTATTTATCTTTCAGAAATCCTTACTCAGCACAAAAATTTTTCCTTTTCCTGCTTTCCGAACCCCTTTCACTCTTTTACAAACTTTTCCTATGACCTGGATCAAAATTCGAATTGTAAAATTTTGATTACTGATATTTCAGGTTATATCTATAACGTTATAAAATTACATGAACGAAAAGGTACGGTAAGCTTTGAGAACCCTCTTCAACCAGGTATCTATCTTTACCTGTTGCAAACAGGTGTCAGGATATTAAGTACCGGGAAAATGGTTGTTTTTTAATATAGAATTCTACATCAAATTGCCAAATGGAAGCTATAAACAGATCATTAATTCTTACCGCTGACGATATAGATAAAAAAACAGAACGTATAGGATATGAAATACTGGAGAACAACGACGATGAGCACGAGATCATTTTGGCCGGCATCAGGCAAAAAGGATTTGTATTTGCCCAAAAGCTGGAATCAAAGCTTCGCATGTTTAGCAAGATTTCCATTATTTTGACAGATATACAACTGGAAAAACACAGACCGTCAGGTTCTCAGATACTGATGGGTATTGATCCTTCCACAGCTAACAATAAAGTTGTTATCGTGTGTGATGACGTCGCAAACACCGGAAAGACTTTATTATATGCCATGAAACCTTTCCTTGATTTTGCTCCGAAAAAAATACAGGTAGCTGTTCTCATTGACCGCAAGCATAAGGTCTATCCGGTTTGCGCGGATTACGTAGGGCTTTGCCTTTCAACCAATATGCAGGAACACATAACGGTTGAAATTGGCTCCGGACTTACCGAAGCCGTTTACCTGAGCTAACGGCATAAAAAAAAACTCCGCAAATAATTGCGGAGTTGTCTGATTCAATGTTAAACATTATTTTATTACTACAAACTTTTTCGTAAACACAGATGATTCAGCTTGTACCTTTAACAGGTAAGTTCCGTTTGCAAGACTATTGGTCTTAATTGCTACAGTATTTTCTCCTGAAGGTAAATTATGCAATTCATTAGCAAAATGCTTACCGTTTAAATCAAAAATGCTAATATTTATCAGCGCCGGCTTTGCTAAGTTTAGGTTTACATTAACCAGGCTGGACACAGGATTTGGAAAAACAATAACATTATCCAAAATCGTGTTCTGAGAAGAAATACCTACGTTCACTCCGGCAAGCGTACTTGAACGGAATATTCCACGGCCGTGAGTTGCTATGTAGAGGTAGGGGATTGTATTAAACGGAATTTGCCGAACCATAAGAGTGGGAACATGAGCCATTCCTGTATTTTCTTCTGACCAAACACCTGTACTCAAATCCTGAGAATAAACACCGAAATCGGTACCTACTATCAGATTATTGGGATTAGAAATATCTATAGTTGATCCGTACACCGGCATCATCGGCAGATCGCCTGTAATGTCGGCCATAACTATAGTATCTGACAAAGCATTATTCGATTTCCAGACATAGCTGGTATTACCATAATTACCTGCCGTTACTACAATATTATTGTTGTTAGTCGGGTCAATTGCAACGGAGCGGATATACCGGCCACTTGCCACTAAAACCGAAGTTACCTTAATGCCACTATCTGCAACATTCCATACAGTAGATGTAGGAGAAGAATAATGAAATTTTCCGGCGTTAAAAACATCCTTAATATTGCCGCAATGGTAAACGTATCCTGCCGTAGTGCCTGCATATAAGTCGTTTCCATCGTGTGAAAAACTTATACAGGAAACTGCGCCAATAGTAGAGCTTAGCCGGAACCAATCGGGAATTATCGAAAAATTAACTGCGTATGGAGTAAACCAAATACTTTTGCTGCTTCCACAGGCGTAAAAAGAAACCTGAGGGGAATCCAGCTGTTCCCACAATATAAAAGGAGTTACAAATTCAGCACCCTCATCTATTTTCCCGTTATTATCCTTATCAATACGAAAGTCGAAAAAAGTAGAAGCGCCTCCGCCTTTTGACGGAGATCGAAATAAAACACCATTCGGGGTACCTCCAAAAAAAGCATCCGGATTATTATGTGAAATTTCTGTATATCCACCATCGCCACCGAATATTGCATCCCCGGACATAGTAGTGTTTCCTAAAAAATCAATATAAATCGTCCCATTATCCTGGGTACCTCCTGTGACTTCGCCGGTAGCGGCAGCAGCCACAGAATACATTTGAGTAACGCGGTAATTGCGGTCTGCTGAATAAAATTCAGGCTGATCCTGGAGCGCATTATCAGTAATATATACTCCTCCATCACAACCTATAAGCATTTGAGTTGGTTTAAAAGGATTAAAAACCAGCGCATGCATATCCGGGTGAACATAGAATCCAAAAAAAGGATTTTGATAAGCATCTACTATTTTAACCCATCCCGTTGTGGATGTATAGCGATACATGATACCCGAACCTCCTACAAAAATTGTTTGAGGATCCGTTAAAGAAACAGTAACTGCATCATCATAATCTCCCTGACCACCGCTTTGAGGTTCAAAAAAAGCGAAGGGATTAAAATTTACACTGTTACCCGGTCCAATCTGCGTCCAGCTAAGTCCTGCATCAGTAGATTGAAAAACGCCAGCCATTCCACCTGAACTATTTACCGTGCTGGCATATACATAATTAGCATCAGATTGCGCTACTGCTAATTCAATTCTGCTAAAGCTGCCTGTAAAAAAAGAACTTTGCCCGGTTGGCAGCTGAAAATCATCTCCATCAGGTGCAGTAGATCTGTAATATTTATTGCCTATGCTGGCATGAACATAGCCATCGTTTCCCGTTTTTACATCTGTTGACGAAATGACACCTACAGGCCCGTAAACAGCCACCCAGGAGAGGCCGCCATCGTGAGATACTTTTAAACCGGTATTGGTAGCGGCGTATACTCTGTTAGGATCGTTGGGGCTCACTGCTATTCGATTGACGTCAGCCCAATCTACAAAAACATTTACGGCGGATACAGGCTGTGTAGACTGCAGCTGGCTGAAAAAATTACCGCCATCTGTAGATTTCCAGATCCCCTGGCCTATAAATCCGCCGGTACCTGTACCATTGTTGAAGTATAAACCTTCTCCGGTACCAAAGTAAATATCACCCGTTGGGCCCTGCGCAAGGCTTACTATCGTCAGGCATTTATACTGATCCCCGATATTTTGCCAGGATTGGCCGCCATTTGTGCTTTTCCACAATCCTCCGGAAACACCCGCGGCAAAAACTACATTTGCATTTTTTGCATCAAATAGAATGGCTCGGGTTCGTCCACCGACATTGTCAGGTCCCATCTCCTGCCACTGAATGCCAAGGCTGCGGGAAGAGACCAACGTCTCTGCAGCATTATAAGCTCTTACTTCGTCGTTTAGATCTAATTTACCGGTTATTTGATTTGCCCGAATACGGTACATGTAATCGATATAGCCGCGCGCATCCTGAGTCTCATTCTGTTCAGAATCCAAACTTATTTTCTGGAACATGTACATTAATGAGGTTAAGGTTAACGCAATAAATAATCCTGTGAGTAATGGTATTCTCATGGTTTGGTTGTAGGTGTAAGTCGCTAAATTAGAAAAGATTCTTCCAAAAGAAATATTAATCCTTTATCACGGGTCACAGCTTTGTAAAAGGAAATATTTATGCAAGATGTCGTTCGGCATGGTAAGACGACCGCACTAAAGGACCACTTTCAATATATTTAAATCCCCTGGATATGCCTGCTAATCTATATTCCAAAAAAATATCCGGATGAATCCATTCAATAACTTCCAGGTGATTTTTTGTCGGTTGAAGATATTGCCCAATCGTCATTATATCACACCCCCACTCTAAAAGATCATCCATAACCTTAAATACTTCGTCCCGGGTTTCTCCAAGGCCGGCCATAATGCCCGATTTTGTTCTAATGCCCCCATCTTTTAATCTTTTTATTACTGAAAGTGAGCGATCATATTTCGCCTGAGGACGCACTTTTCTATATAAGCGGGGAATGGTTTCCATGTTATGCGAAACTACCTCTGGGGCTGCTTCTATCATTTTATCTATGCTCGCCGTATTTCCTTTAAAATCCGGAATCAGTGTTTCCAAAGTTGTTCCCGGACTTAAGGTGCGTACTGCCTTAACTGTAGCTGCCCAAATATCTGCACCGCCATCTTTTAATTCATCCCTGTTCACGGAAGTGATCACCGCATGCTTAACACCCATCAGCTTTATTGCTTCTGCAACACGCAGCGGTTCATCCCAATCCAGTTCTGTGGGCATCCCTGTAGCCACAGCACAAAACCCACAGGAACGCGTGCAAACATTCCCAAGAATCATAAAAGTAGCTGTACCAGCTCCCCAGCATTCCCCCATATTAGGACAATTACCACTTTCACATATCGTATGAAGTTTATATTGATCTACCAGGCTCCTTACATGGCGGTAATTTTCACCAGTGGGTAATTTAACTCTGAGCCAATCCGGTTTTTTTAACCGGGGTGGTTTTGACGAAAGAATGTTTGCTTCCATTTGGCTCACCACTTTTTTCCAAACTGAACGCTCAAATAAACATTAGGATAAAACTGAGCATTCTTTTTAATTACCATTACCGGGATTCTCTTATAGTATGCCTCGAGTGAAACTCCAACTTCCAATGTTTTTACAAAATCATCATAAGTCGCCCAGTCGAATGTTAATCCGGATTTAAAATGCAAGCCTGGAATTACTTTTATTTCCCCCAATCCATAAGCAAATCCGGCACCTCCATAAATTGAAAACCAATCCAGGAATTTATCGGCTGTTTCTGAAGTATATTTCTGCGTTTCTATTCTATAGGAAGTAGTATTATCTACAGGATATAAAAGGTCGAGGTAATAAGGCTTTAGTAATCCAAGAGATAATCCACCAACTGCTTTTATTCCAACCTGCACTCCACTTTTTTCTGCACGCTCGGCAATCAGGATTTCCCGGCCAAGCGAAGCATGTAACTGGTAGAAATTATTTTGCTTGCCGTAAACAAATGGTTTTGGAGAATTAATTCCTAAAAAAGAAAATCCAAAATCTATGGTTTGCTTTATTTCTTTTGGGCTGTGAATCTGCGTAAATTCAAATTCATAAATGGTTTTTCTGCGAAGAGAAGTGCGTGAGGCTTTATCAACAAAAACGCCCCATCCGGTAGTATGTAAGCTTAAGCCCCCGCTCAGTTCGTGGTTATAAATAATGCCTTTCCGGTTGTCTGAAGTTTGAGCAAAAGCCAAGGACGAATACACAAGCAAAATGGCTATGCCGGCTAAGTATTTCACACTTCAATATTAGAACATTTGGTCTACATTTGAATACCTTTATAAAAAATGATTAATCTATGACTTGTGAAGTAACTTATAAGGGTGAATTGAGATGCGAAATGACGCATCTTCAATCAGGCGATAAAATAATTACCGATGCGCCGACGGATAATCATGGAAGAGGAAAGGCATTTTCACCAACCGATTTAACTTCATCGTCAACTGCTGTTTGTGCACTTACTACCATCGGAATTGCAGCAGAGATGCATGGATTTAATATTGAAGGGAGCAAAGCTGAAGTTACTAAAGTAATGAGCAATAATCCCAGAAGAATTTCTGAAGTACACATTACTTTCTATTTTCCATTCTTCAATTATTCTCAGAAAGAAAAAAAGTTAATTGAACATGCAGCAAGAACCTGTCCTGTAATGCTCAGCTTACATCCTGATATTAAAAAAGAAATGACATTCATATTTTAAAGGTTGCCAGTTAATGACTATCCATTATATCTGCAGCGGGTTAAACATATTTATTTTAATTATTACTTCTTATAGAAAAAGAATTCTAAATACAATGGATAACAAACCTTAAACTACTTACCGGCTTTGGTAGTATTTTTTTAATGCGATAATCTAAACTATGCGGGAATGGATATTCCATTTGGGATTGGTAGTAGATACATTCTCTGTTCGAATTCAGAAGTGCAGATAACAAGAAAATTTCTTCTTAATATGGATCGGGAAGAAAGAAAATTGAACTGTGGGACATATAGATCAACGTTTTCGGAATGGCAGAAAACAATTAAAGCCATAATATCATTTTAATATTTCATGCCCCATTTTATCACGCTTTGTTTTTAAATAGCTTTCATTATGTGGATTCGGATATTGCTCAATGGGAACGTTTTCAACTATTTCCAAACCATATCCCTTTAATCCTGCCCTTTTTTTTGGATTATTAGTCATAAGCCGGATTTTTTGAATTCCCAGATCGCGCAAAATCTGAGCGCCTACGCCATAATCTCTTTCATCCATTCCAAATCCCAATTGTATATTAGCATCCACAGTATCGAAGCCCTGTTCCTGTAAAGCATAAGCCTTTAACTTATTAAGCAAGCCAATACCCCTTCCTTCCTGATTCATATATAATACTACTCCCCTTCCTTCCTGTTCTACCATGTACATGGCATCATGCAGCTGACCTCCGCAATCACACCTTTGCGATCCAAATACGTCTCCTGTAAGACAACAGGAATGCACCCGTACAAGAACGGAATCATTCTTTTCAAAGTTTCCTTTTACCAGTGCAAGATGCACATCGCCGGTATTGATTTGGGAGTAAGCATGTAACTTAAAGACACCCCAATCGGTAGGCATATTCACAACCACTTCTTTCCTGATAAGAGATTCGTTTTTAAGCCTGTATTCAATTAAATCTTTTATAGTTATCAGCTTAAGATTAAATTTCTGTGCCACATTCACTAATTCCGGTAAGCGGGCCATGCTGCCATCATCATGGATAATTTCTACGAGCACTCCAGCCGGATCAAATCCGGCGAGACGAGCAAGATCAACAGTTGCCTCTGTGTGACCGGCTCTTCGCAGTACGCCGCCTGTGATGGCTTTTAACGGGAAAATGTGACCCGGCCTTCCTAAATCATCCGGCTTTGTTTCAGGATTAATAAGAGCTTGTATGGTTTTGGAGCGGTCGAATGCTGAAATACCGGTGGTTACTCCGTTTCCAAGCAGATCCACAGAAACTGTAAAAGGAGTTTGATGTAATGCGGTATTCTTACCCACCATTAGGTTCAGATTCAATTCATCGCAACGCTGTTCTGTTAAAGGAGCACAAACAAGACCACGGCCCTCCTTAGACATAAAATTGATGATCTCAGGAGTTGCATTCTGCGCAGCAGTAATAAAATCTCCCTCATTTTCACGGTCTTCATCATCAACCACAATCACGAGCTTTCCATTACGAATATCATCAATGGCCTCTTCAATAGTATGGAATTGAAAATTATTGATTCCGTTGTGTTGGCGTCCAGACATTGTTTTTAACTCCTCCTATAAATTTAAAAAAACCATTTAGTAATGCAAGATTCATTACATAGAAATGCGTGATATATCGTAAACCAAAAAAATGCACTTTTAGTTTTCGCAGCACTGAATCCAAAATCGGGATGAGAAGCAGAATGCATTGAATCCAGAAGCAAAGGTTATAGAATGTATTGCTGAAGGATAAGGCAAAGTTGCTCAAATATGCCCCAATGATAAAAAAAGGACCCATCCAGCGCAACACTTTATGCGACCAAAAGGCAAAGGCAATTCCGCCTTTGGATGGCGACAATAGTTTATTAAACCGTCCAATAATCTGAAAATTTCCGGTAGCTATCCTGCTTTTACGGCGAAATTCTTCTGCAATCCTGTTACTTACATCCTCATAACAGACAGCATTCAGTTCTGCAAGCGCTTTTCCACGCTGTTCCAGAACGGACATGGTAATATAAAAATCATCCACTATAAACTTATCAGGAACTGGTATAAAGTAATCCTTCCTTATAGCATAACAACCTCCGAAGGCTCCCATCATTCCACCCCATAAAATACCTTCCAGATATTTAATATGGTTTTCCATGAATAAGTAGGAGCTCTCCTGAAATGAAATGCCATCCGTCTTCAGATTCGGATTTAAGATGTTGGCTCCAACAAGAGCAACCGGCTGTTGTTTAAAGTGTTTTACCAGCTCATAGATAACGGTTTCAGAAAAAAAAACATTTGCATCAGTAAGTAACAAAATTTGCCCCCGCGATAGTTCAGCCAGCCGGTTCATAATATTTACCTTACCGCTACGCTGATAAAAACGTATCAATTTCAGCTTAGGAAAGCGTTCTGAGTACTTTAGAATGATCTCCTCTGAACGATCTGTAGATTGATCTGAGCCAATTAAAAATTCAATTTTGTCAATAGGGTAGGATGTGTTGAAGGTGCTTATTATTTTCTTCTCAATTACCTCTTCTTCATTATAGACTGCCAGTAAAATGGAAACATCGGGCAATTCTTCATTAAGATCATATGTAACTTTATTCTGAGATCTATTTCTTGAAAATAGTTGAAGGAGAAGCGGATAAAAAATATAACTGTGAAACAATAGGATTACGGAGCACCAGAAAATTAATTCTATTGCTATCACTTCAAAAGAGATTGATAAAACTGTAGCAAGTGTTCTATGTGTTTGCGGATATCATAATGTTGTTTCACAAAAGTACGACTGTTCTCGCCCAGCTGATGGGCAAACTCAGCATCATTCAGACATTTTTTAATATGTCTTGCAAACCCATCCGCATCATCTGCAATTAAAATGTTTTCACCATTTGTTATATCAATCCCTTCGGCTGCCACTGTGGTAGCTATTACTGGTTTACCTTCTGCCATGGCCTCAATAATTTTAACACGAATGCCGCTTCCGGAAAACAGGGGGACGATTATGATGGCTTTAGAACGAATGAATGCCCTCGCATTTTCCACTTCACCTACCAGCTCCAGATTAGGCTGCTTAGTGTCAGGAAAATCTTCAGGAAAATTTCTGCCGGCTAAGAATAGTTTTGCTTTCGGGTACTGACCATGCACTTTTGGCCAAACCTTCTCCAGAAACCATTCTATGCCTTCGCGGTTGGGCAGCCAGTCCATGGACCCTATATATGCAAGAGAATCTTTTTCTTCAGCAATTTCACGTTCCGGAAATTTGAATGAGATCTTGTCGCTTACAGTCAGCGATCCGTTAATATTCATTCCAATAGGGCAGGAATGAATTGGCAGCTTGCATCCAAGCTCTATAAATTTGGCAGCATCTACATCAGAGATCGGTATTAAGGCATCGCATGAATTGATGTTATATATTTCAAATTCTTTCATGCGCGCCGCCAGTGTTTGCAAGTACCACTTCTTTGCACCTGTTTTCACCAGCTTTGAATTACGCTCCCAGATTAAGTGCTCGATATTGTGCGCCCTAAGCACCACCTTAGCTTTTGAATATTTACGGACAGTAAGTAAATATGGTAACAAGTATAACCCTTCCAGCTGAACAATATCAAATTCATTCTTCAGTAAAATTCCTGACAATAATTTTTCAAAATCTGGGGATACAAATCTTTGAATGTTGTATGAGTCACCGCGAAACATGCTGCGCAATGCATCCCACCAATTCACATCCGTATCGAGCAATACAGAATGAAAATCGGCAAGCTCCTGATTTTCGACAGGCAATTCTGCAGGAGGAAAAAAATGCTTCCTAGTATTGATGGCTGCCACCGTAACCTTATGTCCTGCATCATGAAATCCACGGGTTAGCTGATGAATGGCAATTACCTCACCATCACGGAGGGGATATGGAAATTTTTTACAGACTTGCAGAATCCTCACTTCAGCGGTTATGAGAGGCGCAAAAATACAATGATTGACGAATTTTTGTTTGAGAAGTTATCAAGCTGATTTAGAATATCGGATATCATTTAGTTCAATAGAATGCTGACGCAACTTTCTATTTTTGTTACCTCATGCTCCATGGAAAAAAAGTAATTGTGGTTTTACCTGCATATAATGCTGCGCGAACTCTGCAGCAAACCTATCTCGAAATTCCATTTGATATAGTGGATGATATTGTTTTAGTCGACGATGCCAGCCGTGATGATACGGTGCAGGTTGCACATGACCTCGGTATTCAGCATATTATTGTGCACGAAAAAAATAAAGGCTATGGCGGAAATCAGAAATCCTGCTACGATCATGCACTGCAACTCGGTGCAGATATTGTGATTATGCTTCACCCCGATTACCAGTATACACCTAAGCTTATTCCTGCCATGGCTTCTATTATTGCTGAAAATTTATTTCCTGTGGTCCTTGGCTCCAGGATACTCGGGCGTGGGGCAAGAAAAGGTGGCATGCCTATGTATAAATATTATTTCAACCGCTTGCTTACTCTTATTGAAAATATTTTAATTGGTCAGAAGCTTTCAGAATATCACACAGGTTACAGGGCATTCAGCAGAAACGTATTAACAAGCATCTGCTATAGAAATAATTCTGATGATTTCGTATTTGATAATCAAATGCTTTCCCAGATTTTTATGGCGGGGTTTGAAATAGGAGAGGTTACCTGCCCTACAAAATATTTTGAAGAGGCATCCTCTATTAATTTCAGCAGAAGCGTAAAATATGGATTAGGAGTATTGTCTACCAGTGTGAAGCACTTTCTGCATAAGCATCACATGGCAAAATTCCGCATTTACAATAAGCAATAAAATGTTGCCCATCAGGTAAGTTTTTGATTAAACACGGAATGTTGGCATACTATACAGATACTATTTTTTTGCTTTCTGCAATTTCTGAAATATTTTTTTAAAAAAAGCAATATAGGATTCAGCATTAAAAAGCATAGAATCATTAGTTGCTTTGTAAACAAGAAAAACGGATAGTGGTAACAAAATAAAAGTAGAAAACCACATACCTTCAAAGGGGGTCATTACTTTTTGTTTAGCAAACTTTTCTCCCATAATCGAAAGCACATAGAAGATAACAAAGAAGAAAACGGATACCACAAATGGTAATCCAAGGCCACCCTTACGGATAATGGCACCTAACGGTGCACCTATTAAAAATAATACGAAGCAGGCCACAGATAATGTAAATTTCCGTTGCCATTCCACCTTGTATTTTATCAGCAATTCCTGCTGTGCTTCTGATTCTTTTTCAGAAATAGTAGCATAACCCTTTATACTTCTTGCATTTGAAAGGGCTCGGGAATAAATTACCGAACTATCCGTTAATGATTTAAATGTATCGGTAGCAGAGGCAGATGCAAGGCTGTCCAGATTATTCCGGCTGAAGGAAAGATAGGGTCGGGTGTATTCCTGAAACTGTCCAAACCGCTTGTTTAGCTGCATCCGTATGGTATCCATAGAACTGGTAAGCTGTTTCAGGTTTTGCATCTGATAATTATCCTTAAATAGATTTTCATCGGTTCTGGTAAGGTTGAATTCAGACAGATCAAATACTTTTTTCCATTCTTTAAACGCTACACGAACCTGCTCATAATTTTTTCCTTTGTGGATAGTTGGACTCATTTCCTCGAATTGATGACCATCATAAAGCTCTAAAACCATGTACCGTTTGTCGGAGGTCAAATACATGGCTCCTTTATCAGCAGTTATTACATTATCATTTCCCCTGCCACTGGTATGATCATAGATCAAAATATCATGTATGGTGCGGTTGTCTCCCTCCTTTTTTCCTACTCTTATACTGTAGCCATCAATCTCATTATAAAAAACACCTTCTCTTATATTTAAAGCAGGGCGTTGCTGACGGATATCATAAAGCAATGAACCAAACTTCAAATTTGCCACCGGCAAGGCATAATTAGCAAAAGCAAGTGCTGCAGCGCTTAAGAAGATTGATACACCTATTAACGGAGCAATAATGCGCATAAGCGACATACCTGCAGATTTCATGGAAGTCAGCTCATAGTGCTCTCCGAGTGTTCCAAGGGTCATAATAGAAGAGAGTAGAACGGCAAGTGGCATCGCTAAAGGAACCATACTTGCAGAAGCATAAAAAAGCAGCTGAGCAATAATATAACTTGGCAAGCCTTTACCTACCATATCGTCCACATATTTCCAGAGGAACTGCATCACCAGCACAAAAAGGGTAATAAAAAATACCGCGATAAAAGGCCCCAGGAAAGTATTCAGTAAAAGCTTGTCTGTTTTTTTCACCTATATTTCGCCATATGGAAAACAGTTCAAAGATATGGCTTTCTGCAGGCGAGATTGATATGCTTGGCCAAAGAGATTTTTTCTTAACCAAAAAAATTATTATTGAAAAAATATATCATCAGTTTGCTATATTAATTGAAGAAACGAAAAGACAGGCTATTTTTATTAATGCAACGTTTCCGGAAGGCTCTGATAGCAGCACGGGAAAAATCTCTAAAGGCGAAAACTACATGGGTTTCCCTTATCAGATTCTTGATTTTCCAAGATTTTTTTCCGGTGAAAACATTCTTGCAATACGAACCATGGTTTGGTGGGGTAATTTCTGCAGCTGTACATTATTGTTATCTGGCAACTCTTTGTTGCAGCATGCCTTTAACCTCCGGAAAAGTTTCCTTAAACTAAAGGAAAATGATTTTTATGTAAGTGTTAGCGACTCACCGTGGCATCACCATTTTAACAGGGAAAATTTTATTGCAATCAATGAACTAAGCGAAGAAACCTGGATTAGGATAATTGATAAAAATATTTTTATAAAGATTGCCCGTAAAATACCCATTGACCGGATAAATGAATTAGTGACTTTTTCAATAAACAGCTTTAGAATTTTTGCAGCCTTACTTACAAGTCATTAAAATTTAGATAAAGGGTCCGGGGGAAGGGCAGTTTAAATTTGTTACAATCCTCCCAATCGCATTTTTAATTCCTGGAGCTGGCTTTCCCAAAGCTGCCTTGCATCCTTTAATTCTTGTGGAGTGCTGAAATCGGTAATCATTAAAACCGTATCTCCTGTAATTTCTGTAGTCTGGATTTTAAATTCAAAGTATTCCTCTTTTGGGCTATCCTGCCACCGAAACCGGATCATTTCATTTTCCCGCTTGTCGATCATTTTTGCTTTTTGCGGAATCCCATCCCATACAAAAGTATATTCATTATGAAAAACATCTACTTCGTCGGCAAACCATTGCGCAAGCCCGGAAGGTGTGCTTAAAAAGTCATATAAAATCATGTGTGAAGAATTTATCACAAACTCCAATACGTATTTATTATTCTTCGTTGACGCAGCTTTCATCACACGGTTATAAAATAGTGGGAAAAATTTAAAAGTAACTTTTCCAGTCAAATAAAAAAAAATATTTGGGAAAATATCAATATATTAACCTTTGTTTTAATAAGAAGGAAACGGATTTTAATTTTTTGAGCTCCGTTATATCAGCTGGTATACAGGAATATTACTCGTGTCTGACAGCATGTACGGCCTGAATATCCGATACCATTTTTACGTATATTTGGCTCGTTTCCCGAAAAACTCCACCGCATGCGTCAGCTAAAAATTACAAAATCAATTACCAATCGTGAAAGCCAATCCCTGGAAAAATACCTTCAGGAGATTGGCAAAGTTGATCTGCTAACACCGGAAGAAGAAGTCGATTTAGCAAAAAAAATTAAGCAAGGCGATCAGAATGCCTTAGAAAAATTAACCAAAGCTAATCTCCGATTCGTGGTGTCAGTAGCAAAGCAGTATCAGAATCAGGGTTTATCACTCAGCGATCTGATAAATGAAGGTAACCTTGGCCTCATCAAAGCAGCTCAGCGGTTTGATGAAACAAGGGGATTTAAATTTATTTCGTATGCAGTATGGTGGATTCGTCAATCTATTTTACAGGCCCTTGCAGAACAGAGCCGTATTGTTCGCCTTCCACTCAATAAGGTGGGTTCACTCAACAAAATTAACAAAGCTTTCTCTGCCCTTGAGCAGGAATTTGAAAGAGAGCCATCGTCTGATGAGTTAGCAACAGTATTGGAAATAAATGCTGAAGAAGTGGAAACAACATTAGGTATTGCATCCCGGCACATTTCGGTGGACGCTCCTTTCGTAGAAGGTGAAGATAACTCACTGCTTGATGTGCTCGAAAATCCTAATTCTTCCCAAACGGACGAGGCCCTTAATTACCGGGAATCCCTGGGAAGAGAAATTGATAGATCACTTTCCACTTTAACCGAAAGACAAAAAGATGTAATTAAACTTTACTTTGGAATAGGTGTTGAACATCCTATGTCACTTGAAGATATAGGCGAAAAATTTGCTCTTACCCGTGAGCGCGTACGGCAAATAAAGGACAAGGCAATAAACAAGCTTAGGAGTGCTTCCCGTAGTAAGCTTCTTAAAAGTTACTTAGGGCAGTAAGTATTAAACAATACAGTTGAAAACCCTGTTCCATCTGTTTTGGGCCGGGGTTTTTAATTAAGCAAAAAATACAAATCCATCTCTACACTAAATAATTATCTGAAATGTTTGAAAGTTTATCAGATCGCTTAGACAGTGCTTTTAAAACTCTGAAAGGGCAAGGCAGAATTTCAGAATTAAATATTGCAGCAACCGTAAAAGAAATACGCCGTGCTCTGGTAGATGCTGATGTAAACTATAAGATAGCAAAAGAATTCACGGATAAAGTAAAGGATAAGGCACTTGGTGAAAAAGTATTAACGGCTGTATCACCCGGCCAGCTCATTGTAAAAATTGTGCAGGATGAATTGGTTGAGTTAATGGGTGGTGGAAAAGAAGATATCAATCTTAAAGGGAAGCCGGTCGTGATCCTGATGGCCGGACTGCAGGGTTCTGGTAAAACAACATTTTCAGCCAAGCTTGCAAATTATCTGAAAACAAAACGAAACAGGTTACCCTTTTTGGTGGCTTGCGATGTTTACCGGCCGGCTGCTATAGAACAATTAAAAGTTCTGGGGAGTCAAATTGGGGTTGAAGTATATTCCGAAGAGGGAAATAACAATCCGGTGCAAATTGCAGAGAATGCCGTTAAACAGGCGAAGCTAAAAGAGTTTGATACCGTAATTGTTGACACCGCCGGGCGCCTCGCAATTGATGAACAGATGATGGATGAGATAGCGCGTTTGAAAAAAGTATTGCAGCCTCAGGAAGTCCTGTTTGTAGTAGATTCTATGACCGGCCAGGATGCAGTAAATACTTCCAAAGCGTTCAATGAACGGCTGAATTTTGACGGTGTGGTGCTTACCAAGCTGGATGGTGACACACGCGGGGGTGCTGCGCTTTCAATAAAATACGAGGTACACAAGCCCATAAAATTTGTTTCCACAGGAGAAAAGCTGGAACAGCTGGATATTTTTTATCCTGAAAGAATGGCACAGCGCATTCTTGGAATGGGTGATATTGTTAGTCTGGTTGAAAAAGCCCAGGAACAATTTGATGAAAAGGAGGCAGAACGGCTGCAGAAAAAAATCCGGAAAAATCAATTCGACTTCAACGATTTTTTACAACAGCTTTCACAGATAAAAAAGATGGGAAACGTTAAAGACCTGATGGCTATGATTCCCGGAATGGGTAAGGCGATAAAGGATATTGATATCAGCAATGATTCATTTAAAAAGATTGAAGCAATCATTTTGTCCATGACGCCTCAGGAACGTGAAGATCCTGAATTATTGAATGGTGCAAGAAGAAAGCGAATAGCCATAGGCAGCGGCAATTCCATCCAGGAATTAAATCAATTTGTAAAACAATTTGATGAGATGAGAAAGATGATGAAGCACTTCAATAAAATGAGCTCCATGAAACGACCTATTATGCCGGAGCGCCATTAATTTACTGTTAAAATGATTTGTTAATTCAATACAGAAAGACCTAAGTCAAATTAATATTTATATTTGCGCCTCATTATTAACCCCATAAAACTTTTTCTAAAGTACAATGGCTGTAAAAATCAGATTACAAAGAATGGGTAGGAAAAAAAGACCTTTCTACCACATCATCATTGCAGATTCACGCTCACCCCGTGATGGTCGCTTTATAGAGTCCATTGGCACCTACGACCCTACTACTGTTCCTGCAACCATCGATATCAATAAAGATAAGGCGCTGGAATGGCTTCAAAAGGGAGCACAACCTACAGATACACTGCATAAAATTCTTTCTTTTAAAGGAGTTTTATACCATAAACATCTGCTTCGTGGAATTAAAAAGGGTGTTCTTACACAAGAAACTGCGGACCAAAAATGGATTGAATGGGAAGAATCTCATCGCAATGCCATTATGGATGCAAAAGAAAAAGGGATTAAGGGTGTGAAGAAAAAGAAAGGCAAGAAAAGCGAAACCGCTGCTACACCGGCATCCTGAAAATATTACACAAGAATTTTAATAGAATTCTGATTTAATTAGCTCTCCCTCTCCCCTGTCTTCAAACATAGTTTCACAATTCCGGAATGGTTCCTTATTTTTATTTATGGAACAGGATTCATTAATTAAGATTGGGCATCTGAATAAAACGTTTGGCCTTAAGGGTCATATTCGTGCTTTTATTGAACCAGGAATTTTATCACGGCTAAAAAAACTTGAAGTAATTTTTCTTAATAAACAAAACAACCTGCTGCCCTTTTTTACCGATGAAGCAGATCTTGATCCATCAGGACATTGTATGCTTCACTTTGAGGAAGTAAAAGATAAAACAACAGCAGATGGGTTGGTTCGAAAAGAAATTTTTATTGATGAAAAATATCTTAAGAAATTAAAACCCTATCAGCGCCTTGCAGATTTTATAGGCTTTAAATTATCTGATGAAAAATATGGCGAACTGGGGATTTTAGAGAATATTATCGAGCTGCCTCAGCATGAATTAGGACAATTTATTTACAATAAAAAGGAAATTTTGTTTCCGTGGATCAAGGAAATTGTATTAAGAATTGATAAGCGGAAAAAAGAAATAAGAGTTCTTTTGCCTGAAGGGTTAATGGATGTTTACCTTTAACATAGTCATGAAACGTGCTAAAACCGGACTGAATGAAACACGGTAATGTGCAAAGTTTAAGAGAGGCAATAGACGAAGTACTTAATACGTACCAGCTTAAAGAAAGAATAAATGCAGTATCACTGGAGCAGAACTGGGAACTACTGTTCGGAAAAACCATTGCCCGATACACAAGGAAAATATTCATTTCTGATCATAAGCTTTTTCTTACCATTGAATCCGCTCCGCTTCGTGAAGAGCTCATGTATTCCAAAACAAAAATGATCGCCATAATCAATGAAAGAATTGCAGAAAATTTTATTACAGAAATTATTATCCGGTAACCACCTTATAGCTGAAACAGCTAAAAAACACTTTACGCTTTCAGTTTTTCTTTAAATACTTTTTTCAGCTTATTTATTTTTGGAGCAATTACGAACTGGCAATAAGGTGCTTTCGTGTTTTGATCGAAGTATTGCTGATGATAATCTTCAGCCTTATAAAATTCCGGAAGCGGCGAAATTTCTGTTACAATGGGCCTATCAAAAGCTTGTGCGGCATCCAGTCTTTGTCTAAACTCTTCTGCCAATTTTTTTTGTTCTTCATTGTGATAAAAAATCACGGAGCGATATTGAGTACCCTTGTCACCGCCTTGCCGGTTAAGTGTAGTAGGGTCGTGTGACTGCCAGAATACTTCCAGCAAGTCTTCATAACTGATTTCATCAGGATAATAAATTATTTGTGAGACTTCTGCATGCCCTGTCCTGCCGGTACATACTTCCCGGTAGGCAGGATTTTTAATCGTTCCTCCTGCATACCCGGAAGTTACATTATCAACACCTTTCAGATTTTGAAAGATAGCTTCCGTACACCAGAAGCAGCCCATGCCGAAAGTGGCAGCTTCAATTTTTGACGAAACCTGTCCATTATTTACATCGTTATTTTCCATAAGCAAATTCATAGATAAATCAACAATAATATTGCATTCTTAATCCGAGTCTGTTAATACACTAAATGCAGTAATAGTTCCCTGGACTGTAATGCTGATCAGTAGACGTCATTTTCCTGGGGTAAATCTCCAATGTTGTTATCGCCTCGTTTCGATCTTTCATTTTGTTTATCATTATTTCCAAACCTATAGCTGAATCCAAAAAATAAAATACGGGATTCCCGCTTGCGCGTAATTTCCTGAGAAAAATAGGGCTGATCTACAGTAATCCTGAATTCACGCGTATTGAAAATATCAGAAAGCCGTGCCGTAATTGCGCCTCTTCCTTTCATAACCGTTACCCTGGTCGAGAGATCACTGGAAAAGACAGGTCTTCTGGTGCCCTGAACAGTAACACCTGTGCCATTATAAAATGCAGTAAGCTGGACATTTAACTGTTTCATGAAATTCATGTTCGATATAATTTTTGCAGAATAGCTGATATTTTTATTGACAAGACCCTGGCCAAGGTTTTCTGCATTTCGGATGGAACGGAAGCAATTAAAAGTGGCTACGAGGTTCCACCAGTTATAGGTTGCCCAGTTTCCGGTAAGCTCTGCTCCGTAGTCAAGGTTGTACTTATAATTCTGAAAGGTTACGGTGTTTACATTATTTGAATCAACACTGATAAAGCGATTGATCGCATCCTGGGTATAGTGAAGATAGAGCGAAGGCGTAAAGGAACTGGAAGAGAAGAATTGGTTGTATGAAAGCTCTAAAGAATGTATGTATTCAGGTCTGAGCTCAGGATTGCCTTTTGTAATGTTGAAGAGATCACTGTAATCTACCAAAGGATTTAGCTGCATCAGCATCGGACGATTGATACGGCGGCTGTAAGATAGCTGTGTTGAAACCTTATCATTAAATCTTCGGGTTACATTGACACTTGGAAAGAAGCTAAAGTAGTTATGGGTGAAGCTTGCGTCATTTGCTTCCTGATGGCCTTTTGTATTTGTTTGCTCTAAACGTAATCCCATTTGAAAAAGATATTTACTTAATCCAAAAGAATAAATTCCGTAGGCAGCGTAAGTGTTTTCATTGAAGCGAAAATCATTTTCACGTGCCGGATTTGAAATCCATTCGTTGTTAACGGTATCAAGATAAGAATAGGAAGAGCTGGTCTCGATTTTTCTTATGGTGGTTTTTATTCCTGTTTCTAATTTAGTTTTATTGGAGAAGGGTTGTGCATAATCCGCTTGCCAGTTCCAGATATTAGAGTTATTGCCGAAAGGATCAGTATAAAAATAAGGCAATGCAGCGGAGGACGTAAAATCGGTATTATACGGTTGCCACTGATTTGCTGATTCCTGATTTCGTTTGGAATTGTTATAGGTAATAGTAGATGAAAGAATTTGGTTTGGGTTGGAAAATGTTCTGCGATAATCTAAAGAATAATCTATTCCTGAACCCTTAATAGTGTCCTTTGTATAGACGTAAGTCAAAAGCCGCAGTATGTTTTCTGCGTCCGACTGAAAGTCTGTGGCAACCGCATCTGACTTATTCCGATCCCATTCCGGTGTTATGGTTGCAGTAAAGGTATTTCGAAGGTCAGGCAAAAAAGAAATTCCGGTCTTTACCAGCTGGGATTGATTTTTATTGGTAGAATGACTGTGTTCCATAAAAAACGGCAAAGAGTCACTTAAAAAATTTTCTTTTGTCCAGTCATTATGAGAACCGGAATGATCAATTCGTGCACTGTAATTCAAAAACAAGTTCCATTTTTTTGTCCTGTAGCCAATGTTGACTGTTCCATTATATTTATCTCCTGTTCCTGCATTTAAAGAAACCAGGCCGCTGAATCCCATCAGCTTATTTTTTTTCAAAACAATATTGATAATTCCTGCAGTTCCTTCGGGGTCATATTTTGCATTTGGATTCGTCATCACTTCAATGCTCTCAATAGCACTTGCAGGCAGTTGCTGCAGAATGGATTGATCACCAGTTAATGTAAGGCTAGAAGGCTTTCCATCAACCATGATGTTCACATTTTCATTGCCACGCAGGCTCACTTTTCCATCTACATCCACTGTAACCGATGGAATGTTTTGAAGCACTTCCGCGGCGGTGCCGGTGGAAGATGAAATATCCTTACCCACATCATATGTTTTCTTCTCAATGCCGTTTCGGTAAATGTCACCCGCTGTTACCTGTACTTCTGCCAAAGTGTTTGTTACAGGCTCCAGCTTGATCAGCTTTAAAATAACCTGCGGTCTGTCTGAAGAAAGGCGTATGGTATCGATGAATTTATTCTGGTATCCTATATAGGTTATCTTGATCCGGTATACTCCTGGTGAAAGGTGATCCATCATAAAATTACCTTTATCATTGGTGCTGCTGCCGGTTACTAATGAGGAGTCGCGGATATGCTGAAGAAATAAAGTGGCAAGTTCCAGCGGCAAGCCGGTTTTTGCATCCACTACTTTTCCGGTTATAACGCCAGTCTTTAAAGTATCACGATGAAAGGAAGCTGACTGGGCTTTTACAGAACCATAAAATAAAATGGTAAGGATAGAAAAAATCAAAAAGGGCTTTATCATAGAACGTGATGCCGGCAAAATTCTGAACTGCAGCACTCAATACCAAATAATAGTTAGAGCAGTGCTTCATGAGGAACCTTTGTATCAACTTATGTTTTTTTACCCTTGCCCTGTCTCGCTTGAGCTTAGCGTTAGATGCTGGAGAACAACTCTAAAAGTTTGGTGTTATGAAATATTTGCGGGTGATAATAATTTTTGTACATAAAGTCCTAAATAAAAACTTCTGCTATACCTAATCTTTTACAGGCACTGGCGATGAACCATTACGTGCTGACAAATTTCTTAAATTTGGGCGTTAAAACTTAGGACATGACAAAACAAGCAATCATTGAACGGACGGTAAAAGCGATTAGCCAGTTACCGAAAGAAAAGGCGGAAGAAATCTTAGATTTTGCTGATTTTGTGAGTAAGCGTTATGATGAACATCAATTAACTCAAGGCATACAAAAAATGGCTGGAAATAGCCAGGCTTTTGACTTCCTAAATAATGAAGAAGACCTTTATTCTATAGAGGACCTAAAAGAAGTGTATAGTGGCTAAAGGTGACATTGTACTTATTACTTTCCCATTTACTGACCTAAGTGGCAGCAAGATGCGACCAGCTGCCGTTCTTTTCGACACCAGTCTCGACCTTACTGTTTGCTTTATTACAACACAGATTGGGTGGCAAGAACCGACAGACGTTTTGCTTACGCCAAGCAGCAGTAATGGACTTAGAAAACAATCACTCATACGAACAAGTAAAATTGCAACGTTAGACCGCACATTAGCCAGGGGACTTTTAGGCATCTTAACGCAAACAGATCTAGGAGACTTAAATAACAAATTAAAAATTTTGTTCCAATTATCTTGACAAAAAGATCTCAACGGATGCAAGTATTGTTTGCGTTCTGATAAATGTTGGAAAGGGAATGAATTTTTCAAATATGCGCTGCTACATATTAAGAAACGTTTCATCACCGTTCCTGGTCTCGTATTTGTCAAGCGCTTCTTGTAATTTATTTTTATTTTCCGTTTTTATCGCCTTCTGAATGCATGATTCAATTCCTTCAATCATTTTTTCTTCTAGGTCCACTGTGTTTCTTAGATCGAAATCGTCACTTTGAATTATTCCTTCCGGAGAATGCCATTCGATATAGCTCCCGGTATAACCGTTGTTTTCAATTTGCACAATACTTGCAACATGCCAAACCCATGTAGGAAATGAACTATTTAGTTTATCTTTCAACTCTGCTACATTTCTGGTAATTGCATCATATTGCTCTTTAGTGGTGTTTGAGTACATAAATTTTTGAGTCTATTGATTTTTTCTTTTTTTAATTAAACAATTGTGTTTGGCCAAGCTTTTTTAATCTCCAATGTCCATTGCCAACATGTTCACCAATAGATTCCAAAACATTCAAGATCGTTTGCTTTTCTGGAGTTATACCATTACGAAGCAATGGGATAATATGAAGAACGATATCATCGAATGATGCATTCTTGCCTTGATGTTCCATTCGTGTTAGATAGCTCAGCACATAATAGCGTACTCGTAGGTTGAGATCAATATGAGTTCTGAATTTTGCGTTTTTCTTTATCGTGAATTTTTCCGTCGCTTCAGCGTAGTCGAAGTTCTCAAATAGAATTGGAGTTAAGTCACTGTACTCTTTTTTCATGAGGTCAAGAAAACCTAACTCCAATCCCTTAATGATTAATTCATCATTGATTGCTCCAATGTTGCACCATGATATTTTGCGATTATTCCTTCTGATGTTTGCATTATGATTTGTTCGACGTCCATGCCAAGATGCGCTCTCATAATTGCTTTTGGATTGCGAACTTTTCGAAAGTTAATTATGAGTTGACCTGATAAAACTGTGAATGGATTCTGTCTTTTCTTAAAACTTGTTTGTCCATTTTTTTGTGCAACTGCACCTACATATTCAAAACCGCAATCCTGAGCTGTCTCAATAATTAAGTGCCAGAACTCCGGGTCTTTGTGAGCAAACACAAAGGACATCCAACGATCAAATTTTAGAACACGATACATTTCACGGATGCTTTCAGCAATTAATTGATTGTAGCTGTCTTTTGTTTTCTGATGCTCCCTCCTTCAATTGCTTCATCAGAATAATCTTTTTCGGTGACCTTCAAATCAAGCCAAGCGTTCCACATGATTGATAAGTCGAGGTAGGGAATTTTTTTGCAATATGGTGGATCAGTATATATGTAATCCACATTTTCATTCTGAATCCAATCGAGATTTGCAGCTGTACCCTTAAGTACTTGTATATTGCGAATAGTTCGTTCATTGATGAAAAATTGCATTTCTTTCTTTGCGTCGCAAATTTTCTTAAATCGAAGGGAGAAATACTTCATCACATCAACGTCTTTGGGATCAGGAGCAATTCGATTCTATAATACTGAAATGCACTCGCGTTTCCTTGTCCGTCTTTTGTTGCAACTTTTCCGGTGTGGTACGTTAGGTTCACTTTAGTCACGAGCCCAGAAAACATAAGTAGTAAAGAATTTCTGATCTCTATTGATTTCTCTTCATTAATAATAGACTGTAAAACTGCGAGCTGTGCAATTTGTTTATCTGAAAACAAATCTTCAACTACTGAAACATCTGATCCCTTTGGCAAACGAATACCTTTTGGATATTCATGTCTTCTTAATGCACTTTCAATTTCTTTTTTGGTGTTCGGTTCTTCTTTCACATACTTATTCCTCACCCGCTCAAAAGCTGTTGATAGCTTTTCATAGTTTACTGGCTCAATTAAAGAATTTACAATAAAAACTGCTAAGGGATTAAGATCGATATTTATTGCTCTACGATTGTTCATTAATGCTTCAATTCCTGTTACACCACTTCCCGCAAATGGGTCAAGAACAAGATCACCGGGCTTTGAAAAATTCCTGATGTACTCTCCAACAACATTCCATGTTTGCTTCGTAAAATATCCATGAATTCCAAAATGCCTTTTAGCTGCTCTTTTCTTCACTGGAATTTCATCGGGAAGTGGGCGATTCTTATAGTCAAAACCATCTCGGGCTGTATAGTTTACTTCTGGCTCATACACGAATTTCTTTCCTGCCTGAAAACTATTGAGAGAAAGAAATTTTTTCATTTCATCCCAATGGTATTCTATTTCATCAAGTGAAAAAAAGAGAACCGGCTTTTCAGTATTAGGACGATAGGCAATAAATTGTTTTCCATTGCAAACAGCAAAGTAGTTACTTCGGATTTCAGGATGAATAGCATAACTGAAAACTTGTTCAAGATTTCCTGATTCGTTTACTTTTTCGTCTGGGGATTTTGCATCAAGAACCCAAGCGTAACTTTCATCAATCTTCATTGCATAGTCAGGAATGATGGTAACTGGTTTTTTTGTACTACCAATTTTTACAAAAGGATGTTGAAGTGATTTACTGCGAATAATGCTAGAATGGCTGTAGCCTAGTTCTTTTAAAATTGGAAGAATAATTTCTTCTCTTACGCTATCTTCCTTGAAGTCCGGATTACGATCAATCTTACTTATATCGAGTGAACCGAATAGTTTTTCTTTTGTGATTGTATCCATGAGCAGAAGACAAAGCTAAGAAATGGCGAGAGGAATTTTGCAGCCGTTGTCGGTCCCTTGACCGACGACTACGTGCAGCTCAAAAACTTTTAATTCACTACCGGCAGAAAAGAATACTCTTTTCCATACTCGAGCATCTGCTGTGTGAAATTCATCGGGTACTCGATCTTAACATCGCTAACAGAGTTACCATTCATTACAGGAACTAATTTAGGCTGTATGAATCCCCGGTAAGGTGCTATTCCTAATTTGGTATACCGGTCAAGAACCTCTTTATGTAAAGCAGGATCTACCTTCACGCCATAGTTTTCAACTAATGCGCTGCCGGCATTGTAATCGCCTTCTGATTTAATGCGCTGCACTTCGCGAAGCAACTGGCCATACAGGTCGCGGAGCTTACTGTAATCGTTTATGACAAAATATGTTTTTCCATTCTTCATCACCTTTGAGATCACGTTTTCCGGTTGGCCGTACTGGTAGACCCATTGCGCAATCATCTGCCGGTTGCGCATATGCGCTTCCTCAACTTGGTTCTCGTGCTCCGGCAAGCGGGTTAACTGGATCATCAATCCATTATTAATCTGGCGGTCGTACTCTGCTTTTCCTACTTCAAGAGATGGCATCACACCTATTTCAATAAGCTTTGGATCCATGATATAATATAGTGCCACCAGATCGGCCCTGGCTTCTTCCAATGTATTCGAATAATTTTTAAGGGTCTCATTGAAAGAGCCAACACCCGAATTAATTTGTCCCGAACCATGTCCTATAACTTCATGCATGTCGGTATGAAGGTTATCTGCGAGCGCGCCGTATTTGGTGAGCCGGTCCTTAATGGTATCACTATAATAAAATTCTTCCAGCACACCGCTCGCCTTTCCATCTTCTGAATAAGCCTTTGTTATATTATCGATGCTTACCGATTTTGAGCCATACTCTTCCCGTATCCATTCTGCATTCGGAAGGTTGATTCCGATAGCTGTTACGGGTGCAAGATCACCTCCTTCCACCAGCACATTAATGACTTTTGCTGAAATACCTTTTACATTTTTCTTTTTATGCTGAGGCATTATAGATGAATGATCTTCAAACCATTGAGCCTGATCACCTATAGCTTTAATCCGCTTGGTTGCTTCCAAATCTTTAATAGAAACATATGATTCCCAGCTGCCTTTATAACCCAGGGGATCGTGATAGACTTCAATAAATCCGTTTACAAAGTCAACAACTGAAGTATCTTTTGCCCATTCAATACTGTACTCATCAAACTTCTTCAAGTCACCGGATTGATAAAACTGAATCAAGAGATCGATCACCTTTTTCTGATGTTCACTTTCTGCAAATGGCTCAGCCTTTTTCAGCCAGTAAATAATTTTTTCAATAGCTGGTGAATACATGCCACCTTCTTTCCATTGCTTCTCCTGGAACTCGTTACTTTCCTTCAGCAACTTGGTATTTAATCCGAATGAAGGCGGCTCCGGCGATTTATTTGCCGCCATCTTCGAATAAAAATCTGAAGCTTCTTTCTGAGTTACATCTTCATAAAAGTTGACAGCACTCGTCTGTACAAAATCACTGTTTGGATCGAGGTTGGTTCTTTTAGGAGCTACCTTAGGATCAAAAATTATTGAAACAATATTTTTTATAAAATCGTCTGCAGACTGTCCTATTATTACAGGTAACAATGATTTATCACATTTTTTCAGCTGTTCTTTAAACCACACTTCGCTGCATTCGGGAATAAATTTATTGCTGGAATAGTGATGATGGATTCCATTGGAAAACCAGACCCGCTTGGTATAAATCATAAACTTTGTCCAATCACCTGAAGTAGTATCGGCTTTTCCGGAATTGATAATGGCTTCCAGAGTCTTGCGCACCATTAAATTATCTTTATACAGCTGATCATAAAAGATATCACGGCCGGAAAGTGCCGCTTCATATAAATAATAGCAAAGGGTTTTTTGTTTTAACGATAGCTGGTCAAAGCCTGGAACCTGGTATCGCAATACGCGCAGGTCTGCAAATTGCTCCGTAAAAACAGGGAAGTCTTTGGTATTTGAAAAAGGCAATGATTCTTCTTGTTTTAAAACCGCTTGACGATTGCTGATCACAGGGAAAAGAGTTGCCATAGAAAAAATTGTAAAGTAGAGGATATTCATGCATGCTAATTATGGATGTAAGCAAAGATATAAGATAACATAAAAGTAAAAACTGAATTCAGGGTATAAAACATACCACGAATTCAGTTCAATTACCTCTGAAGGAATTGTTATCCTAAAATTATCCGATCATTCTTCCTGATTATAGGTATCTGCTAATTAAATGAATCACAACAAGTCACTCTTTCATAAATTTTGTTTCCATATGTTCGCTTTCAGAAACTATGCGAATTAAATAGGAGCCTTTATTTAATAATTCTACATTAAGTTTATATTCATTCGTTCCATCATTAGGCATTATTGTTTTTTCAATAATAATTTGCGCCATCAGATTAAGTATCTGAATCTTACTTTGCTTTTGATTTTTATTATTAGCAATCCAATGCAGTGTAATGGCGGAAGTTACCGGATTTGGATAGATTTCTAAAGTTGCCTTACTATTAAGCGAACCATCTTCCAGTTTAGCAGCATCCGTTGTAAAGGTATTAATAGCTGTATAATTAGACTGTTCGGTACCTTTCTTATTACACCATGTTTGAATGTTCCAATCAAATTTTTTGCCCGGTGTTAAGTTCATTAATGTATAAGATGTGGCAGAGGAGGAAACTTTCACTCCGTGCCAGTTTACCGTTCCGTGCTTACGGTATTGCAGGTAGTATTTAACGGCTCCTGTCGAAGCATTCCAGTTTAATTTAGCAGAAGTGCTTGTAATATGGGTTGCTTTAAGAGAAGAATTACTGGGTCTGGCGCATGGATCCCATGAATATCTTGAAGAGCGATAAATGCCATCTGAGTTTTCGTATTGCAATTCCCATTGTATAACGTTACTCGCGTCTACTTCAGTGATATTTGGAAACTCACCGGTAAGAGGTATAAATCCCCAATCGATAAGCGTGTTGCCATTATCAAGGCGCTGAACACTACCTGTGGCAGTGCTTGCCAAATCTTTACCATTAATCAGCGGATGAGCATAAGACCATACCAGCTTCGCTTTTTTATGCACCTCATCTAACTGATACTCCTTTGCGTAGCTGGTATTTGGTGTACCGTAGTTATTATTATCGTATAAAGTAATATTCCCATTCGCTATCCGGCGTGCATCATGCTGATAGTTAAATTGTGCAGGGTCATTTGTAAATGTGAATTGATTTTTAACACCGCCCCATCTCCAGATAAAGTCACCTGTATTGATATCAATCTTATTCACCTGATCCAGGTGACGACTGGATACTATGAGATTACCATCGGTATCCACTTCAATGGAATTCATGTGCACAGGCTCAATTTGCCCATTGGTCAGGTTTTCGTGAGGCGCCTCAGTAATATCAATATAATCAGCGCTATTCCACTCAAACAGCAGATTGTCCGCCTTATCGAATTCCTGAATTACATTCCAGGTTACCTGAGCATTAGGCTGACCACCATAGGTAGTCAGGTCCATAATTTCAACATCAAAACCAATTAAAAAATAGTGACCGTCGGGAAAAATCTGTAATTCATGAAGATCTGTGCTGTATCCATTCACAGCTACAAACGTATCTATTCTAAGGTAGTTGGAATCATACATCAAAAAACTGTTTGTATCACTGTCATCATAGGCAGTTAAATACCCATTATGATTTATAGTCCAGCCAGATCCTGTTGTTGGTGAGGTACGTTCATAAACTGAATCACCGTTGCTTTTTATAATCCACATTTTTTGTTCAGCGAGCCCTCTGTTATTGCTTAAAAAGACTTGACCAGGCGCAGGATTTTTATTGGTCCAGATTGAGTAATCGGAAGGGTTGCTTCTGCTGTTTACTGACTGATTTTCCGAAAAACTGACCACATTATTAGTTTCATATTGCGCCTTTAATAAAGCAGCAGAAATCAGTTGCTCTTCCTGATCGGTATACTGCCTATGGATAGAAAAAACATAAGAGAAACCGGAATATAATTCTCCATTTAACTTTTGAATCCCAGGCTTTACGTTAACATATACTGTTTCTCCAAAAGTAAATGGATCGCTGGGTTTGAGGTTTATAGTTTTACCATCTGTCGCTAATGTCATCATAAAGGCGTGATTACCGCTAAGGGATCCGGTAATTGAAAAATACCGCGGTGATAATGCTTTGGTATTAAGTAATTCACCAGGTCTTATAATAACATTCCTGTCCGGATTCTGCATCTTTGAGCCTGGAAATGGTGAAACAAATTGCATTTGGGCCATAGCACAAAAACTGGGAATAACTAAGGAAAGAAAAAAGAGTAAAAATCTGATTTTCATGAATTGAAATTTTAGTCTTACAAATATAATTCCTGTACTGAAATGAACAGATGCAACATCACGGTACAGGTTAAATCAAACATTGATCTGTTGAATGGCTTTACCAGTTAATAAAGCTGGCTTTGCAAAAGTGAAAGAAACAATATGCTGTAATAATAGTTCAATTATAGTCACTCTGGATAAAGGAGGAAATGGTGCTTCTGTTTTTAATTCATGTAAAAAAAACCTTTATACAGAATTGATATTGGTTGATAATTACAATGACATTAATGAGATAAGAAGGTTTAATCCAGGAATGGAGAAACTTTCTTTATTCAATCTGCAAACTCAATTTCGGTCTTAAGATTTATTTCTTCCAGAATGGCGCTTACACTCAGGCACTCCTCCATAGGACCTTCGTAAACATTACATTTCCCTGTTTCATGCACCGTCCACGCAAATTTTTCGGCTTGCTTAATTGAACACTTAATAGCACGAATAAGCTGTTTTATTACTTCATCAAAGGTGTGCCAGTCATCATTAAATAGTATTACCCTTCCCGCCCCGGTAGTATCTGTATCAGAAGTTTTAACCCGTTCTAAAGTTTCTGTTGACATATTCAGGAAGTGAATTTAAAAAAATCCTGAATAGCGATGTACGTTTGTAAATTAAACCAGGATACATACATTTAAACACAACCTTTTTTTTATGGAAGACCAGCAAAGTGGATTCAGAAAAGAGATCCGGCTGCTTGATGGGGTAATGCTGGTAGCAGGAACCATGATCGGCTCCGGTATTTTTATTGTAAGCGCAGATATTGCCCGGAATGTGGGCTCCTCTGGTTATTTATTACTGGTGTGGGCTCTTTCAGGATTGCTTACGATAATTGCAGCGCTGAGCTATGGTGAGTTAACCAGCATGATGCCCAAAGCAGGCGGACAATATATTTTTCTTCGGGAAGCATATAATCCGCTTATTGCTTTTTTATATGGATGGACGTTATTCCTGGTTATACAAACCGGGACAATAGCTGCAGTGGGAGTGGCTTTTGCTAAATTCACAGGCGTATTTATTCCCTTTTTCAGTCCGCAAAATATAGTTGCAGACTTAGGTATTCTGAAGATAAATACACAGGAGTTGCTGGCAATCTGCATAATCATTCTTCTTTCCTACATTAATATTCGCGGTGTAAAAAATGGAAAGATTATTCAAACATTTTTTGGCAGTACCAAAATTCTGGCATTGTTTGCCTTAATTGCTATTGGAATATTTATACATGATGCCGCGGCAACAAGCTCAAATTTCGGCGCTCAGGCATGGGATGCAAAGAGAACGATTGTTGACAATGGCATATTAATGAACCGGGAAGCTTTATCGGGTTGGGCGTTAATAGTGGCAATAGGTTCAGCAATGGTAGGAAGTATGTTTGCGATGGATGCGTGGAATAATATCACTTTCGCGGGGGAAGAAGTGGTAAATGCAAAAAAGACCATTCCCGTAAGCATGGCGATTGGCACCATGATGGTTACCTTAATATACATGCTTGTAAATGTGGTTTATCTCACAAACATTCCTCTGGAAGGTAAGCCGGACGGATTAGTTGACTTTGCAAGGGGAATTCAGTTCGCAACCAATGACCGCGTAGGCGTTGTGGCTGCGGACGTGATGAGCGGCCACACGGCTGTATTGATTATTGCGGGTTTAATTATGATATCTACCTTCAGCTGCCTGAATGGGTGTATTCTTTCCGGTGCCCGTGTGTACTTTAAAATGGCGGATGACAAGCTATTCTTTAAAAGCATGTCACGTCTGAATTCAAAAGGTGTACCTGCAGTGGCGTTGATCTTCCAGGCAGTTTGGGCATCGCTGCTTTGTTTAAGCGGAACTTACAACCAGCTTCTGGATTATGTGGTCTTCGCCGTACTGCTGTTTTACCTGCTATCCATTGCAGGTATTTTTATCCTTCGGAAGAAAATGCCAAATGCTGAACGTCCTTATAAAGCATTCGGCTTTCCTGTATTGCCTGGTATTTATCTTGTGTTGGTGACATTAATTTGTTCTATTCTTCTTATCTATAAAACCAGCACCGCGGGATGGGGTCTTGTTATCGTTCTGGCAGGTATTCCAATATATTTTATTCTTAAAAGTACCCGCAAACAATTTTAGCTACCATGCATTAAGGCTGAGCCTGGATAATCATTTCAACTGATTTAATAAATTTTCAGCCTGAAGTTTAAAATTTCCATTAAGACCGATTATTTTTTTTAATTTTTCCATTGAAGTAACCTTCTCGTTTTTATAATTATATGCAAGCGCTTCATACCAGAGTGTTTGTTCATAAAAAACACTATTGACCTTTGAATCAATTTGCACTAGTTTCTGCAAAGCACTATCTGCATTTGCTGTTGTCAGATAGCTTATTCCGCAATAAAAAGCAGCGGTTTCATTTGCACGGTCAGCTTTAAGAACAGATTCAAAAAGAGGAATAGCCTGTGCATATTTACCGCTCTTATAAAAGGTAAGTGCTTCATCTAAAAGCGCTTTTATATCTGAACCTGCATTCTGTACTTGTATTGAAGCTTTCGGCGATAATCTAACGTCTTTTTCGTCTTTCACTGGACTTAATGGTCTTTCTGAACTATTACCTGAAGGGGGAATAACTATTTCGAAGGGCGCAGAGTATGGCTTAAATTGTTCACTGAAAATTTTTTCATTCTGCTTTTTTATCAAATAACCAATGAACCATGCCATAATAATAATAAGTACCATGGATGAAGCAATTTGAACAATGCTCCAGAACGGCAGTATTTTAAACATTCTTTCACCAGCTCTTGGTTGAACTTTTTGCCTGATTTCTTTAAGTATGACTCTCTGTTTTGAAAAATCCCTGTTAGCCATTAACCCTTCCAGGGCATCGGATAAAAAGGGATCATCGGCAAGCCGCTCTTCAACAGATCTTTTTTCAATAATGGATACACTTCCTTCTGCATACCGAAAAAAAAGCTCTTCGGTAATTTCGGGTACTGATGACGAAAACATCTTATTGATTTTCCCCTTCATGATTGCTTATTTAAGCTGATCTTTAAATTTCGTTTCCCATTTTGGATAAAGCTCTTTACCTGCTTAAACGTAAAGCCGGTTTCTTCTGTGATCTGCTCATAACTTTTTTCCTGAATGTAAAAAAGCTCTATACAAATCCGCTGATCGGCATTCAGAGCACGTATAGCTTTATCTAATTCACTTAGCCTGGTTTCATTTACTTTATCTTCCAGATGCAGCTCCGCGTTCCATTCCATAAGGTTCACCAGATCTTCATGAAGGTCAGGTCGAAGCTCTATGCGCCGTTTATCACTCCTGAATTTCATAAGACAATGATTTTTAGCGACACTGTATAACCAGGCTTTGAAATTCTCTATGTCATGAATTTTTAAATCTTTAAGAAGCTTTTCAAAAATTTCGATTGTTACATCTTTGCTATCCTCTTCACTGTTCAAATATTTCAGACAAACACCATACACCAGGTGTGTGTAGCGTGTGAATAGTATACCCACCAGGTGATTATCGCCGGTTTGCTTATATTTTGAAACAAGCGATAAATCATCTAGATTTTCGAGAGAGCGGTAAGTCAAAATATAAGCTATAGCTGGAAATCAGTAACCATTATCAGATAACGCTTTAAGCTGACTGAACATATGGTGAAAAGTAAATTTTTTAGAGCATATTTAAATTACCCGGGATAAGTCTTTATTGAATCGATTTAAGTCATATTAAGAGGTGCCTGTTGCAGAAAATTTATAAGTTCCAAAAGAAATCACTTTCGCAGAATAATACAATGCCGTGAAAAATTAAATTTGTTTAGATTTCAGAGTCTTACGCATTATTTGGTTGCAAATTGGTTGCCTCTTTTATTTATTTTCGCATTTGTAATATTTCCATTTTGACATTTTCTGATTTTGGTTTATGCCCTCCATTGCTTGAGGGTCTTGATGCGATGGGTTTCAATAAACCCACGCCTATACAGGAACAGGTAATTCCTTCCATTCTTAAACTAGAAGACGTAATTGCAACTGCCCAGACAGGAACAGGTAAAACAGCTGCCTATTTACTACCGATACTTAATAATATATCTCATAATTCAATTCCCCACACTTCCACATTAATTATTGCTCCTACTCGCGAGCTGGCGCAGCAAATAGACCAGGCCTTCCAGGGATTTGCTTATTTCACGCATGCAAGTTCCATTGCAGTTTATGGAGGCAGTGATGGAGATGTTTTTGAACGGGAAAAAAAAGCGATGCGCGAAGGAACGTCGGTGGTGATTGCTACTCCTGGCAGGTTATTGAGCCATCTGAATATGGGAAATGCAAAATTCGATCAGCTGGATTGCCTGATTCTCGATGAAGCTGACAAGATGCTCGATATGGGATTTTATGATGACATCATTCGTATCATGACCTATCTTCCTTCCAAAAGGCAAACACTGCTTTTCAGCGCCACCATGCCGCCTAAAATGCGTGAGCTTGCCCGGCGTGTTATGAAAAATCCGGTAGAAGTAAATATAGCAATGAGCAAGCCTGCAGAGGGAATTTTACAAGGAGCTTATCTGCTGCATAACGAACAAAAGATACCGCTGATAAAAAATCTTCTTGATCCTAAAAAGATTAATAGTGCCGAAAAGAAATTGGTAAGCGTTCTCATTTTTGCATCTACTAAAACGGGAGTTAAGACCCTTGAACGGGAACTGAAAGAATTGAAGTTGCCTGCCAAAGCCATTCACAGTGATCTTTCCCAGGAAGAGCGTGAGCGGGTATTGCTGGACTTTCGAAACCGTTCTACGATGATACTGGTAGCCACTGATATACTTTCGCGTGGAATTGATATTGATAATATAGGATTGGTGATCAATTATGATGTACCTCACGATGCTGAAGATTATGTACATCGTGTTGGTCGCACAGCACGGGCAGAATCCACCGGCGTAGCGCTCACCTTCGTAAATGAACAAGATCAGTTCCGGTTTGCTCAGATAGAAGCACTGATTGAAAGAGTGATTCCTAAAATAGCCTTACCAAAAGATCTGGGAGCTGCCCCCGCATGGAATCCTGGCAAACGTGGGAAAAGTGGTAATAAGAGAAAAAAATCTTTTAATCAGTCGCGGAAGAAAATCGCTCATTGAAGATGATTCAAAAACCTTAATTTATAGTTATCGACAATTTTTTGCGAGCTTAAGGTTTCAACCCATATAGAAGATAGTGAAATTTCCCTGGGGCGGAAGTATACTGCGCTTCTATTTTAATTCAACCTATCTTAGTGAACTACCATAATTTTTTCTCCCCGCAGCTTCACTCCGTTGAGCCTATAGCGAAAGCGGGGGAAGCTGCGGCATTAAAGGTTTCCCTACAGCAGTTTCTGCAGCTTCCTCTGCCCTGCACACGTATGCTTAAGGGAGAGAAGCTGCAAGGAGCAAGATACCGTATTTGCATCTATGTCCCTTGCTGCCCTCATATCATTAATGAAAATATGACTCAGGTAAGAATTATATCCTCGACTTCTTCTCCCCGCAGCTTCACTCCGTTGAGCCTATAGCGTTAGTGGAGGAAGATGCAGTATTAAAGGTTTCGCTACACCAGTTTCTGCAGCTTCCTCGCTTTCACTCATATGCTTTATTAGAGTGAAGCTGCAGGGAGATAAAATCTTTTAATCACTCGCGGAAGAAAATCGCTCATTGAAGATGATTCAAAAACCTTAATTTATAGTTATCGACAATTTTTTGCGAGCTTAAGGTTTCAACCCATATTGAAGATAGTGAAATTTCCCTGGGACGGAAGTATAGCGCGCTTCTATTTTAATTCAACCAGAGTTAGTGAACAATCATAATTTTTTTAATCCACTGCTCATCACCCTTCTTCATCTGTACCAAATACATTCCTTCTAGCCAATTGCCGGTGTTGAAGCGGATGGTATGTTCTTCGGATGGGAAACTTTTACTTTGAACAGATCTGCCGAGGGCATCATATATAGCTATACTCACAGAAGATTTAGATATTTGACTTCTTTGAACAATGAAGTAATCGCTTGCGGGGTTGGGATTAATAAGAAATGGTACATCATTATCTACTATATCTGCAATACCGGTACTTAACTGGCAGCCGGGAAGAAGACATCCATATTCATCTAACTTTAGTAGCCAAACATCCTGTGTATAAGGATGGCATGTACCAACAATTATAAAACCGCTATCCTTCGTTTGCGTAAAATCGTAAAAATAATCATCATAAGAATCATTTGGATAACGATAGGTATTAGACCAAAGAAGATCTCCAGCTACGGAAATTTTCATGATAGTACCTTCGATATTCAACCCAAAATGGCTTTGACCTCCTATATACACTAATTGACTATCATAGGTTATTTGAGTTTTCCAAAGACTTGCATTTTGTTGGGAATCAATTCCAAAGGTTTTATCCCATTTTTCATCTCCATTTCCATTTACATCTATAATCCACTGCTTCCAAAAGTGGTTGGAATCTTGCTTGTAGCCACCAGCTAAAAAATTGTTATCTGATGTATTAATAATTGTACGTAAACCATCATAAACACCAAATGTGCCGTATATTTTTTCCCATTGTACTATGCCACTTTCACTAATGCTTGCGAGATATGCATCATGTACTTCAAATTGATCGTAAACCGAGGTATAACCCGCAATCATGAAATTACCATCAATAGTTTGAATGGCTGAAACTGCACCAGTAAAAGTAGCCGTATCTCCACCAGTGGTGATTTGCCAGTTTAAGTTTCCATCAGGATCGGTTTTTAATATTTCAGCCTTAGTGCCATAATCAGCAATTAGTAAGGAACAAGTATCGGTAACAGCTGCATCTCCGACAGCAAGAAAACCTTTGTCGTTTGATATTATTACATCGCTAAAAATAGAATAGTGGTATGGTGTCGGTATATATGTTTTTATCCATATTGTATCAGCTAATGTATCCATAAGACATAGAAAGAAATTATGGCACAATCCATTATTGCAATCCGTGTTACCCCCGATAATTATACGGTTATCTGATACCTTTCTCATTTGTATTGGTTCCAAACCTATTTCATCTTTACGAATATTTTTTGTCCAAAGAGTATCTCCATTCAGATTAGTTCTTATCATATACATAGAAGGAGAAAGAAAATTGTAAGGATCGTAAGAGGCAGCCGCTATTAGATATCCACCATCTCTCATGGGAAGAATTGAGAATCCATTTTCGATTTGATTAAGGCTGTTATAACTCTTCTCAAAATATGTGGGCTGGGCACGAAGATTCCCAACCCACACATAAAAGCAAATCAAAAGTAAAATATATGTACGGACCATTTTACTTATTAATGATAATTTTTTGACCCATACTCATTTCCTCATCTCCTTTTAAGAGGGAATAATATATACCGTTCACTAATCGCTCTGTAAAATTAATGGTTCCAGTCGATTCTTCTTCTCCCCGCAGCTTCACTCCGTTGAGTCTATAGCGTTAGCGGAGAAAGCTGCGGTATTAAAGGTTTCGCTACAGCAGTTTCTGCAGCTTCCTCTGCCCTGCGCACGTATGCTTAAGGGAGAGAAGCTGCAAGGAGCAAGATACCGTATTTGCATCTGTGTCCCTTGCTGCCCTCATATCATTGTTGAAGACATGACCCAGGTAAGAATTATATCCTCGACTTTTTATTTCCTTAAAAGGTTGATCTTTTCAGAAATCTTCTCCGCCGCCTTTTGCCCATCCATTGCTGCAGAAATAATCCCTCCCGCATAACCTGCGCCCTCTCCTACCGGATATAACCCTTTTACCAGTATGTGCTCAAAGGTTTCTTTATCACGCGGTATTCTGACCGGTGAGGAGGTCCGTGATTCTACAGCATGGATCACCGCCTCATTAGTCAGATATCCTCTCATTTTTTCCCCGAATTCCAGAAAAGCTTTTTGTAACCGTGTAGATATTGCTTCCGGAAGCATCTCCTGCAGCAGGACTGATTTTATTCCCGGCTGATAAGAAGTCTGCGGCAGTGTTTGAGAAAATTTTCCCTGAACAAAATCCATTAATCTTTGTGCCGGTGCCGTTTGTCTTTTTCCGCCTGCTTCCCAGGCTGTTTTTTCCAAAGATTGCTGGTAAAACATCCCGGCAAGCGGCCCGTGTGCTTTATACTTTTTTAAATCCTGATCCGCCGTTTCCACCACGATGCCTGAATTTGCAAAAGGGTTATTTCTTTTCGAGGGCGACCATCCGTTCACCACTATTTCTTCTGCAGATGTAGCACAGGGTGCTATGATTCCACCCGGGCACATGCAAAAAGAATAAACGCCGCGACCCGTTACCTGAGTTACCAGGTTATAAGCGGAAGGGGGTAGGAACTTTCTTTGCTTTTGCACCTCTTCTTTACTGCGACAATGGTATTGAATTCCATCGATCAATTCCTGCGCATGTTCCACCCGCACTCCCATGGCGAAAGGCTTCGGTTCTATGGTTATATTTTTTCTACTTAGCAATTCAAAAATATCCCGTGCAGAATGACCGGTTGCAAGAATCAAATGATCCCCTACAAATTCCTTTAGTCCTCCATTCGCAATGGATTCCGTAATAACCCCTTTTATCCGGGAATTTTGAATTAAAAAATCTTTAAGTTTTGTTTCAAAGCATATTTCGCCTCCATGGTTCAAAATAGTATCTCGGATGTTTTCAATGATGCGGGGCAGCTTGTTGGTGCCAATGTGCGGATGCGCATCAATAAGAATTTCTTCTCCGGCACCATGCTGTACAAACAGCTGCAGGATCTCTTTCACATTTCCCTTCTTGGTGCTCCTGGTATAGAGCTTACCATCAGAATAGGTTCCAGCGCCTCCTTCTCCAAAGCAATAATTTGAATCCGGGTTAACAACATGATGTTTGCTAATCGATGCAATGTCCCGCCTTCGGTCTTTACCTTTCTTTCCACGCTCAATTATTATCGGTCTAACTCCATTCTCTAAAAGTTTTAAAGCAGCAAATAACCCGGCGGGACCGGCTCCGACAATAATTACCGGGGAACGCGAAGATGCTTTTTGAAAATGTACAAAATTGTTTTCTGAAATTTCCGGGTCTTCACCGAAGAATATTTCTAAACAGAGGTGTATTAAAACATTTTGTTTTCGTGCATCAATAGATCGACGGAGAATACGGAATCCTTTATATACAATTGAGTGGTCCTTTACTTTTTCAAGAATAATTCTTTCCAATTCCTTGCTATCCTGTGCCTGCTCCGGCCTAACCGTAATTTTTATCTCTTTTATCACTGCAGGAAATAGTTTGCTTTTAACCGTTTAATGAAAGAGCAGAAGACAAGAAAAGTGCAAAATAAGATTCCGCTTTGCATCTAAACTGGTAAGTCGCAAATGTTAATACTAATTTAAAGATTTTAGGAAATAATCTTCCAGTGATGGCATTAAGTTTGAAAAGGGGGACGCATAAAATCAATAAAAATTTTTATGAACCCAAAATCCATTTTCTGCATTGCTGCACTTTGTTTGTTACTCACTAATTGTGTATTTGCTCAATACATTTCCATTGGACCGACAATAGGGCTCCACCATTCCTGGGTAACCGTAAGCCTGGCTGATGATGACAAACGAATTATCTTTCCAAGATTCGATATAGGAGGCTCTGTTGTTTATTCAGACAAATCTCATATTGGTTTTGGCGCCGATGTGCTTTATAACCAACAGGGATCAGGAATTAAATATAATGGGGATAAATTCCGCTTTAAGACCAGTTACCTCCAAATTCCACTGCGGATAATTTATTTTTTGGGCGAATATGGGCAGAATATGCGTCCCAAAATATTTCTTGGCCCTACCCTGGGATTTCTTCTTTCAGCGAAGTCAGAAGGCTTTGATGTTAAGGATCAGACCAAAAGTTTTGATGCCGGACTTCACGTTGGAGCTGGTTTAAACTTTAAGGTTGCCAGTGGTATTTGGCTCAATACGGATATTACCTATTCACAGGGATTCATTGATGTTACGAAAGATGTTGCAGGCAACAGTGATAACAATCTTAATGGATCTGTAGGAATAAATGTTGGATTACTCTGGGGAAAATAGTAACCAAAAATTATTTACTGAACTGAGGACCGGGTGTAATAATCCATCAGGCTCTCAGTTTTTTATAGGTATTAATCAGGCCATTGGAAGATGAATCATGAGAGGTGACAGTTGAATCATCCTCCAGATCTTTTAAAATGTTACCGGCCAGCTGCTTACCAAGCTCCACGCCCCATTGATCGAAACTGTAAATATTCCAAATCACACCCTGCACAAAAATCTTATGCTCATAAAAAGCAATCAGCCTGCCCAGGTTAAATGGGGTAATCTCCTTTAACAAGATAGAATTGGTTGGCCGGTTCCCGTCAAAAACTTTATAGGGTGCAATGGTTTCCGGTTCTGTTATATGAAGGTTAACTAATTCCTTATTTACATCATCTATCATTTTGCCATTCATCAGTGCTTCAGTCTGGGCAAAAAAATTAGAAAGCAATTTTAAATGATGGTCACCTATTGGATTGTGGCTGATGGCGGGCGCAATAAAATCACATGGAATTAATAAGGTTCCCTGGTGGATCAGCTGATAAAAAGCATGCTGCCCGTTGGTGCCTGGTTCTCCCCAGATTATAGGGCCTGTTTGATAATTTACCTTTTTGCCATTGCGATCAACTGACTTTCCATTGCTCTCCATATTGCCTTGTTGAAAATAGGCTGGAAAGCGATGCATGTATTGATCATATGGAAGAATAGCTTCTGTTTGAGAGCCGAAAAAATTTGTGTACCAAATTCCAACAAGCGCCATTATCACGGGTATGTTTTTCCCTAAAGGGGTTTCCCTAAAGTGAATATCGGTTTCGTACCCACCTTTTAAAAGATCTTCAAAATTGTCGTAACCGATCGTAAGGGCGATGGATAAACCAATCGCGCTCCACAAGCTGTACCTTCCTCCAACCCAATCCCAGAACTGAAACATATTCTGAGGATCAATTCCAAATTTTATCACTTCGTTTTCATTAGTCGAAAGAGCAACAAAATGTTTTGCTATATGTATTTCAGCTTTGGCAGATTTCAGAAACCATGCACGTGCAGTGTGCGCATTGGTCATGGTTTCCTGAGTTGTGAAAGTTTTAGATGCAATTAAAAAAAGTGTTTCATCCGGAGTTACTTTTTTTAATGTCTCTGCGATGTGGGTTCCATCTACATTTGAGACAAAATATGCGTTCATATCCTGCAACCAATATGGCCGAAGCGCTTCCGTTACCATAACCGGCCCCAGATCGCTTCCACCTATTCCAATATTTACAATGTATTTTATCTTTTTACCGGTAAACCCTTTCCAATTCCCCGTATGTATCTTTTGGCAAAATGCTTTCATTTGTTCAAGAACTTTTTTCACCTCAGGCATTACATCCTTTCCTTCAGAATAAACCGGATTACCAGAGAAATTTCTTAATGCTGTATGTAAAACTGAGCGCTTCTCTGTTGCATTGATAGGCTCACCTGAAAACATGGCTTTTATGCCAGACTGTAATTCACATTCATTGGCCAATTTGAATAGAAGTGATAAAGTTTTGGATTTCAGAATATTTTTAGAATAATCGAAAAGAATATCTTTCACCTTTACGGAAAACTGGCTGAACCTATCGGGATCATCCTTAAAAAGATCCCGCATGTGAATATTTTTAATCTCCTGATGGTGATCAGTTAAAGCTTTCCAGGCCTGAGTTTGCTTAGGATCAATTTTCGGAAACATGATTTCTAATTTTTTCAAAAATAAAGATGTTCCATCATTCTGACAGATATTGTAAGCTGTTTAACTTTACCATCTTTCAGATACTGCTTATTTTCAATTTACTCTGCAATAATTTAGAATGAACCCTGATTATCTCAAACTGATAAATGCAGCTAAAAGCAAAAAAAAGGAGAATAAAAAATTTTTGAAAAGATTAAAACTCCGCCCTCCCCGTAACCTGGATGAGATCACTAATAACCTTCATGATCATGCCTTCGAACATATTGATTGCCTTAAGTGTGCAAACTGCTGTAAAACTACCGGTCCGCGTTTGGTAAACCGCGATATTGACCGGCTTGCAAACCATTTTCACATACGGCCTTCCGAATTCACGGAAAAATTCCTGCGAACAGATGAAGACAGCGATTATGTTTTCAAAACAATGCCATGCCCTTTTTCTAAAGAAGATAACTACTGCTCGGTATACGAAAATCGCCCCAATGCTTGTCAGCAATATCCTCACACCCAACAAAAAAATATCGTTCAAAAGCTGGGTATCACCTATTTAAACTCCATGATATGTCCCGCAGTTGCAGAGGTGATAGAAGGTCTTAAGGATATCTTTAATAATTAGTTATTTAAAACCTGACAATTGTTGCAAAAGAAACTGAGTCTTTTTACTTTTCCGGTGTGTTCCATGATCACGGGAATATTACATCGGGGGCATTTTTTTTTCTTATAGATCAGCCAGTGCTTTCGCAATTGGTAAACTTTTTTCCATTTATAAAAATTGAAGCTGTAGTTACGGGCTTCTTTTACTAACTCTTTTAATTTGGCACTTGATAGGCTTTTTACCAGGCTTTTAGGATGGATTTTTATTCTAAATAAAACCTCATTTTTTATAATGTTACCAACTCCGGCAAAAATTTCCTGGTTAAGCAATACATCGCACACCATAATTTCCTCTAATCTTTTTAAGGATGCAATGGCTTTTTTTGGATTCCATGCATCCGACAGAACATCTGCTTCCCAGTCATAAACCTCGTTAATATCTTCATCTATAATTAAAACAGAGCAGGTATAAAAATTCAGCTCTCCTTTTTTGAATTGAAGAGATAGGCGAGCGGGCATTTCTTTTTTCTCATTTATCCGGTAGCTGCCAAACATCAGGAAATGAATACGAACTGAAAAATCTTTAAAACAAATAATAAAATGTTTGCCCCAGGTTTTAAAATCCAGAATTTTTTGATTAATCAATCTCTCTTTATCCGTTTTGGAGTTGCCTCCAATTTTTTCGATTTTTTTTCCGATAAATGATTGTACTTCTTCTTTTAAAATTATCAGCGATGGTCCTTCCATAAATCAATGTTAATAATTTTATGCTCCTTTAAAATGAAGAACCATGTACTTCTCCTTGTTTCTGTTATTGCATCGAAGTTAAATTCAAATCTCCTATCGTATTGGTCAATTGATTACACCTTTACTTTATAATTTAATTTAGCATTAAAATTTAGAAATGGAGGAGAACAAAAATTATCACATCATTGCTATCTCCGGTAGCTTACGTGAAGAATCTTATAATACTATGGCATTAAAGACAGCGCAGAAGGTAGCACCGCCAAATATTATTGTTGAGCAAATAAGCATTAAAGAGGTGCCATTTTATAATGAAGATCTTTATAAAAAAGATTTTCCTCCTTTAGTAAATGAGCTCGTTGCAAAAATTAAATCAGCAGATGGCGTACTGATCGTTTCACCTGAATATAATTATTCAATACCGGGAGTATTGAAAAACGCAATAGATATGTTTTCCAGGCATCCTGATAAGCCATTTGATAGTAAAGCGGTTGCTATTATGGGAGCAAGTACAGGCTTATTTGGTACTGCCCGCATGCAATATCATTTAAGGCAGGTAATGGTATTTCTCAACGCCTGGACAGTTAATCGCCCTGAAATAATGATTGGTCAGGCAAAGGATAAGTTTGATGCCAACGGCAATCTTACCGATTCAAAGGCAACTGAGATGATCCGTCAGTTGCTGATTTCTTTAGCGGGGCTGAGTGAACTCATATCAAAAAAATAATAGTGGGGAATTAATTTCTCAGTTGTATTAGAGTTGCTTATCGCTCTAAGGCCAAATTTAATCTTCTGCTTTCATTAAGGATATGATCCGGCATGTATTCGATGGCACTATTTTTATATATAGCAGAATAAACCTACTACTATGCTTAAATGGGCCGCTATTTTTCTCGTAATTGCAATTGTTGCCGGAATTTTTGGATTTACCGGGGTTGAACAAGGAGCAGCATCTATCGCTAAAGTGCTATTCTTTGTATTCATAGTGCTTTTCCTGGGTGTTTTATTATTAGGAGGAACTCTGTTTAAGAAAAAATAATCCGGTGTTTTTGGGAGATTGACTATTGCAACATCGTATGCAATAGTCAATCTTATTTGTGTTTGTGTTTGTTCAATTTCAGGAGTGCCGAAATTTTAATTGATTTCCTGCCTTCTCCTCTTTCCTTTTTATCTTTGCACAGCATTTGATCTTATTGTGGAGCAAAACTTCTTTTTTATCACTGTATTCTTTTTATTTATTTCCTGTAAACAAACTGCAGAGAATAGTAAAGAACCATTAAGTGGCGATCTCATTCATAATCCAGCCACTATTTCCGGAATTGAAGAAAATAAAAAAATTGCAGAATTAACGTTTGAAAACCTAAGTCATGATTTCGGAAAATTAACTGAAGGAAGTAAAGGGGAATATGACTTTAAATTTAAAAATACAGGGAATGTGCCACTTTTAATAAGCGATGTACAAGCTACCTGTGGCTGCACGACTCCCTATTGGCCTAAGAGATTGATATTTCCTGATAGCAGTGAGAAAATAAGGGTAGTTTATGACAGTAAAAATCGGGTTGGACAATTTTCTAAAGATATCGTGGTAACCGCTAATACGTACCCTAATACAACCACGCTTACTATTTCAGGTGTAGTCTTTGAAAAATAAAATTCATCATAAATATAAACTGAATGATTTTCTTAAATGTGATATTAGCTATGGCTCCGATGGGTGGCTCCAGTTCCGGAACCAGTAATTATTCCACTATAATTTTTATGGCAGCTCTTTTTGGAGTAATGTACTTTTTTATGATCCGGCCACAGGCTAAAAAAGCTAAAGACCAAAAAAGCTTTATTGAAAGTCTTCAAAAAGGGGATAAAATCGTAACCGTTGCAGGCATGCACGGAAGGATAAGAAATATTAATAATGATGGGACCCTTGAAGTAGAGATAGATTCCAACACTAAAATTATGATGGAGCGTTCAGGCATATCTATGGAATATACAAAAGCTGTCCAGAACCAATCACAGCCAGTGAGTCAGAAATAATGATGATATGCAGACAGTCGGCGTTACCGGTGGCATTGGCTCAGGAAAATCAACGGTTTGCCACATTTTCGAACAATTGGAAATTCCGGTTTTCTATGCTGACTACGAATCAAAGAATATTCTCCAAACGGATCCTCAAATCAGAGAACAAATAAGGCGATTTTTTGGAAGTGAAATCTACGATGGAGTAATATTAAATCGAAAAAAATTAGCATCTATTGTTTTTAATGATCCTGATAAGCTTAAGCTTTTAAACAGTATTGCTCACCCAGCGGTATTACGGAAATTCAGGCTGTGGCTAAAAGAGCAATTAAACGTTCCATACCTTATAATGGAAGCTGCCCTCATCTTTGAGTCGGAGCTGGACGTAATTCTTGATAAGATCATAGTAATAACGGCTCCTGAAGTTATCCGTATTAAAAGAATAATGCACCGTGATAACATTCTTGCAGCTGATGTTACTAAACGGATAAATCAGCAATGGGGTGAGGAACAAAAAACAAAACTTGCAGATTTTGTTATTTCTAATGACGAAATACAGCTTCTCATTCCACAGGTGCTCTCTATTCATACCAAGATTTTAAAAGATAAACAGCCTTCCAAAAGAAATTACTATTGAGCATTCCTTCCTTAATTATTTCTCGTAGTTTTCTGACAGAAAATTTTTTCATACAAAATGTCTACAAAAGTAAACTGGGCAGAAGCGATCAAACCTCTTCTAAAAGAATATAAGGGAAAAAAACATCCGCTGGAGTATAAAAATATTTATCAGCTATTAGTAATGGTTGTTCTGTCTGCGCAAGATTCTGATAAGCATATAAATCAGCTTGCGCCTGCCATTTTTGATGCCTATCCCGATATGAAAGCTCTTTCAAAAGCCAGTGCTGATTCGCTCTATCCTTTAATCGGTAAAGTTCGGAATTACAATAATAAAACAAAGTGGTTACTGGAAATTGCTCAACAGCTGAAGAGTGATAAAGCCATTCCTCAAACTATGGAAGCCTTGACGGCTCTGCCAGGTATTGGAAGGAAGTCCGCAAACGTAATTATGCGCGAAGCAGGCGATCCGGCAGAAGGTATAATGGTAGATCTGCATGTGGTGAGGGTTGCCCCCCGGCTTGGCATTGCTACAGGCACTGATCCGAAGAAAATTGAAAAGCAAATTATGGAAGTATTGCCACAAAAAGACTGGGGAGAAGCAGGAATGGCGATCTCTTTTTTAGGCCGCGAAACATGCCGGCCCACCCATCCCCAGCATCATGAATGTGTAATGAAAAGTGTTTGCGCTTATTACAGGGAACATAAAAACGACGCTATCGAAGCATAGCACCTTTTTGAGCATACAGCGATAAACCTCCACCAGCAGTCTCCCTGATCTTACCGCAGGGTCATCTTCAGCTAACTTTTTTACTTCTCTGGTGATGCTGAATTAATACACGCAAATCCTACGTATATCTCCCATCATTTTCAAGAGGTCCTGCCAGATCCATTTTGCCTTCGTTGTACATCTTTCTTAAATGAGCTAAATGACCTTCCTGAATAATGCTGCAGTGGCAGAATTCCGATCCTGAAGCGGTCCTGTTTTAAGCATTACCAAATAGTAAATTTTCATTTCAAACCGATTCGATTCATTATTGTTCTGGTCTGAAATTTTCAAGGAAACACCACAAAGAAAAAGAAGGATAAAAAACAATTTATACATAGTCTGCTGTTTACGATTTGATGCTAATTAAAGCAGATGATTGTAATAATGTGTAAACCTTATATTTTATTTAAAACACTTGGCCAGAGGATTTGTAAGTTAAATGCAAAAGTTTAGGTTTGTGATACTCAATCTCTTTATGAAAAAATTATACAGCGTATTTGCAATTGTTGTTATACTTTCTTCTTGTACATCCACCCACGAAAAAGAAAAAGAAAATGTTCCCGTAATTGGTTTTTTGGACGCTTTTCAGGATGAAACCATTGCCCAGGCTAAACAAGGATTTTTTGATGCGCTTGAAAAAAATGGCTATAGTGAAAAAAATAACTCGGTAAAAGTAATTTACAGAAATGCCCAGGGAGATATTCCTACTCTTACTCAGGCAGCAGATTATTTTATTTCACAAAAAGCATCTCTTATAGCGGCAAACACTACTTTGGCTACCATTACAGCATCACAAAAAACAAAAGATATTCCTGTATGCATGATGGTAGCTCCCAGTCCGGCAATGGCGCACCTGACCGATGCTGCAGGAAAGGCACCATCAAATCTTTTTGGCATATATGAAACACTGGCTTATATTGACACATCAGTGGCCTTAATTAAGCAGATACTGCCAAATGCAAAAAGCATTGGTACTGTATTTAACCAGGCGGAACCTCAGTCGCAATCAGCGCTTGATGAAATAAAAAAACAGTGTGCTGTTTCAGGGCTGCAGCTTATTTCCCAGCCAGTAAACAATTCTTCTGAAACTCAACTAGTCATAAGCTCCCTGTTAGAAAAAAACATAGATGCTTTTTTTGCTATGCCTGATAATACCATTTTCGCTTCATTCGAAACCATTGTTAAATCCTGCAACGATAAAAATATTCCCATTTTTACCTCTGAGGCTGGTTTGGTAAAACGTGGCGCTGTGGCTGCTTATGGAGCAGATTTATATCAATGGGGTTACCAGGCAGGAGAGCAAGCGGCAATATTTCTGAAGCAGGGGAATTTGAATGGCCTTCAACCAGAACTGGTAAAGGTCCGCAGACGTATTTATAACTCTTCCGCTGCCAAGAAATTTAATTTAAATTTCTTTCCTCCATTCCAGCAAATGCAATAATGGATTTTTACTTATCAGCTATCTTATTAGGACTTGCATACTGTGGAATGGGGTTAGGCATTTATATAACATTGCGCATTTTCAATATTCCTGATATTACCACAGATGGCAGTTATACATTGGGTGCTTCAGTAACTGCTGCGCTTCTTTCTCAAAATAGTTCCATGATGGTTATTCTCCTTACCGTAATTTTTTCAGGGTCACTTGCGGGATTTGCCACGGGGGTAATCTATACACGCCTGAATATAAATCCACTGCTTGCAGGTATCCTGGTAATGACCTCCCTTTATTCAGTAAATTTATCAGTGATGGGAAGGTCTAATATTCCACTGATCAATTCAAATACAATACAACATCAATTTAAATTTTTCGAAAATGATCAATACAATTGGGTTGCTGTAATTGCATGTTTTGCTATAGGCTTATGGTTAATTGTTTCATGGCTTTTAAGAACGGATTTTGGCCTTGCAATGCGGGCAACAGGAAACAGTGAATCTATGGTTCGCTCCCTGGGAGTAAACACAAAAAATATGAAAGTTGCGGGGTTGATGATAGCAAATGCTTTAACTGCACTCAGTGGTTTTCTAGTCTGTCAATATCAACAATTCACTGACATTAATATGGGAATAGGTATTGTAATTTTTGGATTGGGTGCAGTAATGATGGGAGAATCTTTGCTTAATTTATTGAAGCTGCAATTTATACCGGTTCGATTGATCGGAGTCATATTCGGTTGTGTTTTGTTTAGATGTATTATTGCCTTAGCACTTACCGTAGGCGTAAATCCCAACTGGCTTAGATTGATTACCGCAGCTATTGTATTAATTGTTGTCGGCTTCCCCAATATTAAATCGAAAGAGACAAGATAATATAAGCTACGCTATGCTGGAAGTATTAAACCTCACTAAATCTTTCAATAAGAATTCTCCCAATGAAGTTTTAGCCATCAAGGATTGTTCATTAAAAATTCCTGATGAAGAGTTTCTAGTGATTATTGGCTCAAATGGTTCCGGAAAATCTACCTTATTAAATCTGATTGCAGGAGCTTATGCTCCCGACCGCGGTAAAATTTTAATCGGTACAACTGACGTTACCAACCAGCAGAATTTTAAACGCAGCAAATATATTTCAAGAGTATTTCAGGACCCTATGGCAGGTACGGCACCTGATCTTTCAATCCTTGATAATTTCAGGCTTGCTGCATTACGCACAAAACGAAAAACACTGAGGACCGGTATGCAATCACAATTCAGGATGAAAGTCCAGAAGCGGTTAAAAATTTTAGGCCTGGGGCTTGAAAATAAATTGGAGACACTGGTTGGAAAACTCAGCGGGGGACAAAGGCAGGCACTTACTCTGCTCATGAGCGTTATGGATGATTCTGCAATCTTATTACTGGATGAACCAACGGCCGCACTTGATCCGGGTTCATCTGAAAAAATCATTAAGATTGCGGAAGATGTCATTAAAGAATTAAAATTAACTGCTGTGCTGGTTACGCATAACATGCAATATGCCGTCAGACTGGGGTCAAGATTGGTTTTAATGAAAGACGGAAAAATTCACAAGGACTTTGGTACTTCTGAAAAAGAAAAGTTAAAAGTTGTTGATTTGTTTGAATGGTTTACTTAGAAAACAATCATGAAGAAACAACCTAGTACATGGTATACATTTATCCATGCAAAGTGTCCAAGGTGTAATCACGGGAACCTGTTTGCAAATAAAAATCCTTATGCTTTGCGAAACATTAGTGAAATGAATAACCGATGCCCCATTTGCGGTTATAACTTTTTTCCTGAAACGGGCTTTTACTGGGGTGCTATGTATGTATCCTATGTGCTAACGGTAGGCTTCTCAGCAATAAGCGTAGTTGTTATAGGATTAATTTTTCATTGGAATCTACCGGTACTAATTGCAGGAAACGCCGTTCTGCTTGCATTGGGGTTTCCACTTTTTTTCCGGTATGCACGAGTACTGTGGCTTTTACTAAACTCTTCTTTCGATCCATCAGCGTTTGAAAAGTTCAAATAAAAATTATGTTTCCGCCTCTGCATTTATTTGCTCAGCCGGACTTTTTTGAAGAGCTATGTCCAGCACATCCAGCATATTATCAACATAACGAAAAGTTAGCCCTTTTATAAATTCTGCGTTAATTTCCAAAACATCCTTTTCATTCATTTTACACAAAAGAATTTCAGTCATGCCTGCGCGTTTTGCAGCAAGAATTTTTTCTTTAATACCACCTACCGGAAGCACTTTTCCCCGTAACGTTATTTCACCGGTCATTGCCAGATATTTCTTCACTTTCCTTCCGCTGAATGCGGAGGCAATGGAGGTGAGCATTGTTACTCCGGCAGAAGGTCCGTCTTTTGGTATAGCACCCTCCGGCACGTGTATATGAATATCTCTTTCTTCAAAAGTTTCTACTGTGGTTCCAATATAGTCTGCGTGCGATTTAATGAATGTTAACGCTGTTGATGCAGATTCCTTCATTACATCTCCCAGATTACCGGTAAGCTTCAGATTTCCTTTTCCTTTGCTTAGTAGTGTTTCTACATAAAGAATCTCACCTCCAACGGACGTCCAGGCAAGACCCACTGCCACACCCGAAGGATTGTCTTCAGCATACATTTCATTATCAAACCGTTTAATGCCAAGAATACGTTTTACATCTTCACTGGTGAGGGAAGCATTCCTGCGTTCATTTAACGCTACATCTTTTGCAATGGAACGCATTATTGAAGCAAGCTTACGGTCCAGTTCACGGACACCTGATTCCCTTGTATAATCACTAATAATTTGCTGAAGAACATCTTTTGAAAGATGAACATGCTTTGATTTAAGCCCGTGCGCCTCCCTCTGCTTAGGAATAAGGTGACGCTCGGCTATCTCAATCTTTTCTTCTACGCTGTATCCGCTTATCTCTATTACCTCCATGCGGTCCCGAAGGGCCGGCTGAATAGTGCTTAAGGAATTAGCCGTAGCAATAAACAACACCTTAGATAGATCGTAATCCAGTTCTACGTACTGATCGTAAAAGGCAATATTTTGTTCAGGATCTAACACTTCCAATAAAGCGGAGGATGGATCGCCACGAAAATCTGTTCCAACCTTATCTATTTCGTCCAGCATAAACACAGGGTTGGAAGTCTGTGCCTTTTTCAAAGATTGAATAATTCTTCCCGGCATGGCTCCAATGTATGTTTTCCGGTGGCCACGAATTTCAGCTTCATCGTGAAGCCCGCCAAGGGACATGCGTACATATTTTCTGTTTAGTGCCTTGGCAATAGATTTTCCAAGAGATGTTTTACCGACACCGGGCGCGCCAACAAAACATAAAATAGGAGATTTCATATCTCCCTTCAGCTTTAAAACGGCAAGATATTCAAGGATACGATCCTTCACCTTTTCGAGACCATAGTGGTCCTGGTCCAAAATTTTCTTTGCCCGCCGCAAATCAAATTTATCTTTAGTATGAAAGCCCCATGGTAAATCCAGGAGTAGCTCCAGGTAGTTAAGAATAACGGAATGCTCAGCAGCGGCCGGATTCATGCGCTGCAATTTTGCAAGCTCCTTATCGAAATGATCGCCTACAGGTTTGCTCCATTTTTTTTTACCAGCGCGATCCCTTAAATTCTTTATTTCCTTTTCGGTGGAATCCGTGGATCCTAATTCTTCCTGTATCGTTTTTAACTGTTGCTGCAGAAAATAATCCTTCTGCTGCTTTTCTATATCAGAGCGAACCTTATTTTGGATTTTGTTTTTTAATTCGAGCATCTGTATCTCAGACTCAAGGTGCATCAATACGGCCTGGGCACGTTCCTTCAGATCATTCTGTTCCAGAATTTTCTGCTTATCTTTAATATCAATGGAAAGATTATTCGCAATAAAATTTATTAGAAAAGATGGAGAATCTATATTGCGAAGCATAATATTGGCTTCCGTTGGAATATTGGGTGAAAGATGTATTACCTGACCCGCCATTTCCCGTAAAGACTGAATTACCGCTTCAAATTGTTTATCATCACCGGCAGAAATCTCAGTGAGCATGTCTATAGATGATTTAAAGAAAGGCTCGGTAGCAACACATTCTTTAGTGATAAACCGAACTTTCCCCTGAAGAATAGCGGTTGTGCTTCCATCAGGCATTTTTAGCATTTTAAGAATCTTAGCCATTGTGCCTACAGAATATAAATCCCCAAACTGCGGCTCTTCTACCATGGCATCCTTTTGCGCCAAAACACCCACAAACCGATCTGCATTGTAAGCTTCTCTTACTGCTTTAATAGATTTATCCCTGCCTATAGTAATTGGTATTACTACACCCGGAAACAAAACTGTATTCCTCAAAGGCAGAATTGGAATTATATCTGCAAAAATTTCTTTCTTCCCGTCTCCATCTTCTTCAAGTGTAATCAGGGGCATAAATTCAATATCTTCTTCCATACCCTGCAATTGAATTCTTAATTTCTGTTGATTCATTATAATAATTTAAAATTTATAATCTGCAGCATTAAGTAATAGAATGCTGCAATTAAAATACAAATGGTATCGTGTAAAGCCACCGAACGCTGCCATGTGTCAAATATCCCGCCATCAGAAATTTAAAAGTGAATTCAGGAGATCTATTGACAGAATGAATGTAAATCTACTTCCTTATAAGACAAGTCGGCCTAAGGAATGAAATTTTGGCTATTTTCAATATTATTTGTGCTATGTATTGCGACAACATTCAATAACATGCAACTCCTAATCATTTCTGTTTCGTAATATATTGATCGAAAGAAGTATTGATTATCTGCCTGCCTTTGGTTTCTGTTGGAACACTATTAAAATCTTTGACCACTGTAAAACAATTGACCATCTATATATTATAACTAATTGGTAATTTCAATATTGGAAAATTTGAACCCTATGAAACCTATATTGTCTTTCCGGCCCCTGGTTTTTATTCTTTGTACATTTCTATCACTCAATGGATTTGCCCAGCAATTACAATGGGCTCAATATGCTGGTGGCATCAATAGTGATTACATCGAGGAAATAGCAGTAGATCATCATGGTAATATCATAATCAGTGGTGCGACCAACTCAAAGGGAATTGCCACTAATGGCGCCTATCAGTCAGTAAAATCACTTGGAAATGATTTTTTTATTTCAAAATACCGAAGTAACGGAACGCTTGTCTGGTGTACTTACTACGGAGGTAATGACAGTGATTATCCTTTTACTATGACATTAGATAAAGATGATAACATTTATATTGGAGGAGAAACTAAAAGCACTGATGTATCATCAACAAATGCTTATCAAACAACTATTGCAGGTAATTTCGATGCCCTGCTTGTAAAATTCGATTCTTCCGGAAACCGCATGTGGGCAACCTATTTTGGTGGCGACGGGAAAGAGCAGTTATTATGTTGTGCTACCGATGACCTGGGTAATATTTTTATAGGCGGATTAACTATAAGCAGTATAAACATATCCACTCCGGGTAGCTTTCAACCTATATATGGAGGCGGAGAAGGTGATGCATTCCTTGCGAAATTTAACTCTGCAGGGGCTATTCAATGGGCAACTTATTATGGCGGAACGCTTGATGACCGGTTTCATGGAATGGACATCGACGATGCCGGCAACGTGATTGTTAGTGGCACTACGTCCAGCAAAAATGGTATCTCTTCTCCGGGTGCCTTTCAGGTAAATCACGGTGGGGCTAACGATGCGTTTCTTGTGAAGTTTGCCAACAGCGGATCAAGGATTTGGGGAACCTATTATGGTAAAAATGGAACAGAACGTGGAAGGGAATGCTGTGTTGACAATTCGAACACATTTACTTTACAGGGTTTACTACCAGCGATTCTCTGATGGCCACACCAGGTGCCTATCAATACTATAAAAGTAAAGGTTCCAATGATTCGGGTAAGGTATACGATGTTTTTTTGGCAGAATTTTCCTCATCAGGAATACTTATGTGGGGAACTTATTACGGTGGTAAAGAGAATGAAACACCCCGTGGCGTGGAATGGCACAATGGGCTCGTCGGTATATCCGGGTTAACAAGAAGCACTACTAAAATTGCCACCAGCAATGCCATTCAGCCTGATATTGCCGGAGGCACTGATGCATACCTGGCTGTATTTTCTTATAATGGCAACCTCTTGTGGGCTACATACTACGGAGGCCCGAAGGATGAAACGACGGGGCATGGATATGGACCAAATATTGATTTCGATGGCCCAGGAAATCTGACATTTGCATTAAGCACTTTCAGCGATAGCCTTCCTTCTCTAAACGCTTTTCACTCTTCAGGCACTGAACATCCTGACGGTATGTTTGGAATCATTTCTGATGGATTAATGAAGCAATCAGCAGCCGCTAAACCTGCTGAAGAACTTTCACTTATGGTTTATCCGAACCCTGTTCGCGATATCCTTACCTTTTCTTTTCGCAACAGCAATGGGGTAAAAGCGATTATTAATATAGTTGATTTAACAGGAAGAATTATAATTGAAAGTAAAGCATACATTACAGATAGTGAAGGTGCAGTTATGGTATCTACTGCTGATTTATTGCCGGGTACATACATTGCATTTCTACTTTTACCTGATGGAGAAATTGTTCGCACAAAGTTTCAGAAATACTGATTTGTTGACTTTACTTTTTTTCAACCAAAATTGTATCCTCTTTCTATTGTGAATAGCCTATTGCATTCCGGTGAATAAAAGCTAACCTGTTCGTATGCATAATATTAAATGCTTAGGTATTGATCAAATTCAGCGATGAGCTCTGATACTTCAATTAAAATCAAATCACTGATTGAACTATTTGAAGTTCTTCCTGAAACTGAAAGAATTATTATAGATGTTTTAAGGCAAATCATACTTGAAAACCTACCGAATACTTGCCGGGAAAAAATTTCTTACAATGTTCCCTTTTTTTATGGCAACAAGGGTATTTGTATTATCTGGCCCTCCTTCATACCCCGGGGAGGAATTAAAGAAGGAGTATTATTAGGGTTTTGGCATGGTAATAAGCTTCGCGATTCAGATCATTACCTTACCCATGGTAACAATAAGCACATATTTTATAAGATATATAAATCTGCTGAAGAAATTGATGAATACGCTATAATAAAACTATTGAAGGAGGCGGTAAGCTTAGATGAATCTTTTACTAATACCCGCAGAATGGTTTTAAAAACCTGAGGATCTTAGCCCCTATCATTTAATGGAACAGTTATCAGGATATTACCATACAATCATTTGAAATAAGTTAAATTTTTCAAAAATTTACAGTTCCGTGATTATTTAATAATCTATTAAAATTATTTTTACCAAATTCTGCATTAATTAATATTCTCAAAAAATCTTACGCATGAACAAACAAAACAAATTTTCAACTTTCGCAGTTATTGTTGCTGTAACATTAGCATTATCTTCATGTACAAAAAATGAAGATTTAACTACCAATTCATCATATGCTGATCGGTCAGCTGATGTAACAGCTCAACAGGAAGGGTACATGTACACTATGAGTAATGAACCCACCAACAAAATTTTAATTTATAAGCAGCTTTCTGATGGAACATTAAGTTCGATGGGATCAATGGTAACCGGAGGAATGGGAAGCGGTACAGGATTAGGTACTCAGGGTGCTGTGATACTAGATGATAATCATCAATGGCTTTATGCAGTTAACGCAGGCGATAATACCATTTCTTCACTCCAGGTACATGCCGATGGCAGTCTTTCTTCAGCTAAAACTGTAAATTCAGAGGGGTTTCTGCCAGTTAGCCTAACAGTGCACGGTAACTGGTTATATGCAGTTAACGGTGGCACTTCAACCATCGCAGGGTTTATGATTGGAACAGATGGCTCATTAACATATATCCATGGCTCCAATCTATCATTAAGCGCTCCTAATGCAGAGCCCGGAGAAATTAAATTTAGCCCTGATGGCAAAGTGGTTTATGTTACTGAAAAAGCAACTAATACGATAACCTCATATATTATAGATGACCATGGGGTTGCGGGTCATCCTAAATTTACTCCTTCAACGGGCGATACTCCTTTTGGCTTTGATTTTTCAGGTGAAAACTACATGATTGTATCGGACGCATTCGGTGGTGCAGATAATCAGGGGGCCGCCACATCTTACGCCATTGATAATTCAGGAACTGTATCAACAATAAATGGTCCTTTGAAAAATGGACAAACTGCTCCTTGCTGGGTGGTAATTACGAGAAACGGGCAATATGCCTTTACATCAAATACTAACAATAATACTATTTCTGTTTATGAAGTTATGCCCGATGGCACTATACGCAGACAGGCGCCACGTGCTGCTACAACTGATGACGCGCCTATTGACATATGTCTCAGCTCTAATAATCATTATTTGTATGTCGTGAATCAAATAGGTCATACCATTGGTGAATATAAAGTTGCTGCAGGTGGAAGGCTTAACCTAATAGCCAAAATTTCAGGCATTCCAGATTTTACTACAGGATTAGCAGGTTTCTAAGAATTTAAGCCATATCAAAAAACCCACACGACAGTTTATTGTGTGGGTTTTTTTTTGCAACGAGTATTCCTGCATGGGAATCAACAATGGTGATTATAGATGCCATTTGAAACGTAAGCTTTTGACGTCTTTAGTATATCCATTTGTTCCCGCTTTATTATATTTGAAATCCAATACTTATGAATGAAGAAACTCCTTCTTCTGATAATTTCCGTTTGTTATTTTAATTTTCAGCTTTTTGCGTCTGGTGAACCGCTAAGCGTTGGCGGGAGAAATGCGGCCATGGGCAATGCTTCTGTGACACTTTCAGATGCTTTTTCCGTTTTTAACAACCAGGCAGGAATGGCTTTTTTGCAAGGATTTTCTGCAGGGCTTTTTACTCAAAGGAACTTTGGAATAAGTGAATTAAGCTTCAGCGCGGGTGGGGTAACCTTGCCTACTAAGTCCGGAGTATTCGGATTGAGTGCAGGTTATTTTGGCTTTAGCGGATATAATGAAAAGAAAGCAGGGCTTGCTTATTCAAGATTGTTCGGCAGTAAAATTTCAGGTGGAATTCAGATTGATTATTTAGGCACTTCCATTTCAGAATATGGGAATGCTTCAGCTTTTACCTTTGAGGCAGGGCTAATAGTAAAGGTTTCAGATCATTTTACTACCGGAGCGCATGTGTTTAATCCGGTACGGATAAATTCAGGATTTGCCAATGAAAAAATTCCGACCACGTTCAATCTCGGTGTATCCTATGCGCCTAATTCAAAAGTGCTGATCGCTTCGGAGATTGCAAAGGACATAGATTTTCCTGTCCATTTCCGCGCAGGTATTGAATACCAGGTAATAGAAGTTTTGTATTTAAGAGCAGGAATTGAAACGAAGCCTTCTCAGTATACCTTCGGTTTCGGAATTAATCTGGATCAACTGAAGATTGATTTTGCATCCTCTTATCACCCTGTGCTTGGAGTAACTCCGCAGATTTCTTTAAGCTATACTTTTGGAAAACATTAAAATAAGGTTATCAGGAAGAATAGTATGAAGAAGCAGCTTACAAATTTATTTTTCCCTGGTGGAACCAAACCCGTATTAAATATCAACCGATCCGGCAAAGCACTTAGAAATACCTTTTTGAAAACAATTTATCTTGTTCAATTCCTTTTATATTTTCTTATATTTTTCCAACCCGGCCATTTGTATTCGCAGGTTACTCAACCTGAATCCGAGCAAAAAAAGGAGGACCTCTTAGAGCAAACAACAGAGCGGGATGAAAGTCGCAAGTTTGATTATGAGAATTTAGTAGATCTTGAAACGCGTCTTATTGCACATCCCATTGATTTAAATACTGCATCACGCGATGAGCTGCAGCAGCTCGCCGATCTCCGGCTGCTTACCGATATCCAGATTAATGCACTTATAAATTATCGTGATCACCTTGGCCCTTTTATGACCATTTATGAATTGCAGGCAGTTCCTTACCTGAGTAACCAGGATATCAAAAGCATTCTGCCACTGGTTTCTGTAAATGCAGCAAATTCTGAAAATAAAATTACGCTTCGTAAATTACTATTCGATGGGGATTACACGCTCCTGGTTCGTGGAAACAGGATTTTAGAAGAATCAAAAGGTTATACTCCGCCTGATTCATCATCAATAACAAGATACCTGGGAAGTCCGTGGGATCTCTATTTGAGGTACCGATATAGCTATGCCGGAAAGCTATCTTATGGCATCACTGCACAAAAAGATGCAGGAGAACAGTTTTTCAAAGCAAGCAACCCGTATGGATTTGATTTTTATTCTTATCACGTTTTTTATACAGGTTATAAATTAGTAAAATCAGTTGCGGTTGGCGATTACTCTTTAAAATTCGGGCAAGGGCTTATTACAGCCTCTGGTTTTGGTGCTGGCCTGAGCGGACAAGTGCTTAATATAAAGCTCGGCGGCAGAACACTGCGTGCCTATACTTCTGTAAATGAGTTTAATTTTTTCAGAGGGGTTGCAGCCGTTATCGGCACACAGCACATCACCTTTACTCCATTTTTCTCATTCAAATATATTGATGGAAATGTAGGGACGGTGGATACTCTTGCTGAAGACGTGTTTGTAACATCAGTTGGAGGGGATGGCTTTCACAGAACGGCTTCAGAAATTGCAGATAAGAATACAGAGCATCAAACCGTTTTTGGGGGCAATGTAGATTTACACATGCATTCACTTACCATTGGTGCATCCGGAATTCAGACATTTTTAAGTACTCCTCTCCAACGTACTTATCAGCCATATAACCAATTTGATTTTAACGGCGACCGGCTGGCAGATGGTGCTGTTCATTATGATTGGGTTTACCACAATTTTAATCTGTTTGGAGAAGCGGCCATGAGCGATAATGGCGGAAAAGCTTTTCTGTCAGGATTATTAGTAAGCGTAGATCCGCGGGTTGATGTTTCGATACTTTACAGAAATTATCAAAAGAATTTTCAATCTCTGTATGCAAATGCATTTGCAGAAGGGTCCACTCCGGCGAATGAAAAAGGAATTTTTACCGGAATCTCAGTTCGCCCTTTCCGAGGTTGGAAAGTGGATGCCTTCGCAGACATCTATACAAAATCCTGGCTTGATTACCAGATAGATGCCCCTTCGCACGGAAGCTCCTATTTTGCGCAGCTTACGTATGCCCCAAATAAGGTCTTGGAAATATATGCCCGCTGGAAAGATGTGACGAGACAAAAAAATTCCCCGTTAGATGACCAGTCTACTCATTATCTTATTGATGTGCACAAGCAGAATTTCCGGTTAAATCTGTCCTATAAAGCATCTGCTGCACTTACATTGAAAAGCAGGGCAGAATGGTCAGTTGTCCCTCAGGAAGGGTTGGCAACCGCACATGGTTTCCTTGCCTTTCAGGATGTAATCTACCGAAGGCTTGGATCACCTGTTCAACTAACAGGGCGCTTTTGCATATTTGATGTCGACAATTACGATGCACGGATTTATACTTACGAAAGTGATGTGCTTTACTCCTATTCCGTACCAGCATTCTTTTACCGTGGAACCAGAATGTATTTTATGGTACGCTATTCTTTCCCGCATGATATTGATTTATGGATACGCGCAGCACAGACTTTTTATTCCAACCTAAATCCTATTGGAAGCGGATTAGATGAAATTGATAAGCCTACTAAAAGTGACTTTACGGTTGAACTGCGATTCAGGTTTTAATTCTTTTTATTTAATAATTCCACTCTCTTTCCCAATTCAATTATTTCCACATCGAAAATCCGTTTATAATCAATCTTCAATCTTATAATGGTTCTCATTTGATGAAATCCAAGCTTTCCGGCGGCTCCCGGATTTATATGAAGGAGGTTATTAATTTTCGGATCACGGATGATTTTTAATATATGGGAATGACCTGAAATAAACAGATCAGGCCGTATCAATTCAAGCTGATGTTTCACCTTAGGTTCATAACGACCAGGATAACCTCCAATGTGAGTAATAAAAACGTTTACTTCCTCACAAAAGAAATGTAAGCTTTGAGCAAACTTCCACCTGATATCGTGTCCGTCAATATTTCCAGAGACACCTTTCAATATCTTTTTTGCCTCTAAAGCTTCTGATACTCCTTTCCCGAAATCACCGGCGTGCCAGATCTCATCACATAAAGAAAAATTTTCCAGAACTGCAGAGTCAAGAAAACCATGTGTATCTGAAATTATTCCTATACACTTCACAGGTTACAGGAAATATAAATTATATCGCGCAGTCTCAGTCCTGACATTTATTAAAAGAATAAAATTTATTGGAACAACCCATTTACCAAATCCCAAACATATTATTAATCATGGCCTTTCCCCAATCTTCTTTGCCAAATTGCTTTTCCAGCTTGTTTTGTAATTCTGCTGTTGTATAAATTTTATTCTTCCCTTTTTTGGGAACTATTGAAGACATATCTGGCACAGAAAATTCTATCGTTTTTGCAAAATAAATAACACCTCCATCCTCCGTAGCCAATCCAAGTATAGCACCAGGCAAGCCATAAAAACTTTCAGGTCCGGTACTGGTTATTATTTCATCTGAGTACCAGGCATAAATGCGGGTTGAATCATTTGCCTGCCAAATCGCTTTTCTGCATGAAAAGCCTGCAATAATTCTCTTACTGTCCGTAATTTTCCATTTACGGGTATAGAGTGAATCTTCTACATACATCTGTTCGCCCCAAATGTCTCTTACAGTCAGTCTGTCGTTACGTTTAAAATTTTGGTATACAATATTTTTACTTGTGGTCCAGCTCATCTTTTCTCTCAGTCCATTCTCCTGAGGCTTGAACACTGAAAGAGTGTCATTAAAATATAGCTCAAATACATCCACTTTATTTTTATCCTGTTCTTTAATCCAATCCTTTATATTTTCCTGATCCTTAAATTTTTTATAAAGATTTGTTTTCCTTTCATATACAATTTTGCCTGCTGAAAACTGTGCATGCGTATTAATACCAAATGAGCAGAAAATTACAAGCACCACCAAATGGCTAGTTATCTTCGTCATCTTCCTTTGTCTTGTTACTGGTAAACTTATATAATACCTTAAGCAGATAATACCTGCCTACAACATTCGATTTAGTATCAATAATTACATTATCCTGAATAGTTCTTCTTGTATCAATGTTTTGATTTAATAGATCATTGACAGACATCGAAACAATTAAATTTTCTTTTTTAAAAAATGTTTCGCTTAAGGAAACATTCCATATAAAATAATTAATGTTATACCCCTGGGTTCTCCGATTATTAATAGTGTAATCCGCATTACTTTCTATTTTCAGCTTATATGGAAGTTCGAAATAAAGTGACGCGGATAAATTCTGTGAAGAATAAGGCAGATTACTTTCTCTATTTAAGGATGACGAAGGAACGGTGTAATCAAAATTTGCATCCATGGAAATGTCAACCTTTTCTTTGTGAAACGATAAATCTAACCCTGCACTGGCGGATGTATTCTTTGTAATATTTTTTTTGCCGTTGATAAAATTTGTTTCCTTACTTAAATCGAAGTTGACATCCGGCCCGATTTTTACAACATCACTAAATAATGGAATATCCATATTTATCCAGCCGTTTATGTAATAATTGCCGTTAACATTGATGGGCTGTGTAATAGTTCTGCCTATTGAATCATAATGTACCGAATTACTAATATCGTTATGGATAGTTTTAAACTCCAGATTACCCTGTGTATAGCTTCCGCTAATAGGTTTATATGATGTATATGACGCTTTAATCTGCTGACTGTAAGTTGGCAATAAATCAGGGTTACCGATATTTATATAATCAGGGTCGCTATTGTCAGGAACAGGCTGTAGCTGATTAATGGCTGGCTGAACAGAATTAGTATTGTACTGGAAATTTAATCTTCGGTTATTGCTGAAATTATAGGTATAAGAGCCGTACGGTAAGATATTGTTAACTGATTGCTTTATTTGGTTTTGCCTCACTAAATCATCACTGATCAATTCTACATTTCTTAGTCTTGCACCAAGATTCAGCCTTTGTTTTTTTGATTCATAAATAAACTTTATTCCAGCCCGGTTAATATATCTTTTATTAGTAAAATTGTTGGTTAATAAAAAATTTTCGGCGTTGTATTCACCATTTATAAAGTCAAGCGTATGGATATCCTGACTACTGAAACTATAATTAAAGTCATAAGAAAATTCAAGCTTGATTTTTTTTTTGAGTGACTCTGTATACACAGTCGAAAAATAATGAACCTGAGTCTTGCCGGAATTTGTTCTCTTCTGATTTATGCTGTCTGAAGCTGCTGTATAGTAATAATTATTAAAAGATTTCAAAAAGCCCTCTGATTTATTATTGCTTAAAGTGTAGCTATAATTCAATACCAGCAGGCGATCTTGTTTTTTAAACCTGCGTGTAAATTTCAGATTCTCAGAAAGGTTTACTGCATCCGTTTTATTGCTGCTCTCCACAGAGGTGCTTCTGGTAAGCATATCTGATTCAGTAAAAAATTCAGTGAATGATTTGTTTTTCGCACTTACCGGGGAGTAAGATAATTTTGTCTGCAACTCAAGGTCGGTAACAGAATCAAGGGATTCTATGATGGTTAAATTCAACGATTGAGGTTCACTCTTCTGGAAAGATTGCGTTAAATTATTTGTTTTATAGGTGGTATCTGTTAGAAAATATTGAGAAGTAGTTGCAGTTTCATTTTGAACCTGTAATGACTTATAAGTGTAATTGGCTGTCAGCTTTGTTTTTTTTCCAAGCTTTCCGGAATAAAAAAGACCTGTCTTTAAAGCTTTCGGAATACCCGAGCTGCCGTTATTCTGCCAATAATAGGTCTCGCCATTATCTCCGGTCCAAGTATTCATATCTCCTGTTAATCCATATTTAAAAGCATCACCCCAGCCGATACTAGAATTTGGTGTATTGCTGAACAGCGCAAAGGCAGATACTTTTTGCCTGCCTTTAAATTTATTTGCAAGCAATTCGCCTTCGTAAAATTTAGTTAAATCACTTGCTGCAGACGCTTTTCCAAAGTATCCTTTTTTCGAATCTTCCTTCAGTTTAAGATCCATAATTTTTAAAGGTTCACTGTTTTCACCTGCGCCTGCATTCTCATTTTTTTTATCATACAGCTGAACGGACTGTACATTCTCGGCATTCAAATTCCGTGTGGCTATTGTTTGATCTGAACCAAAAAATTCATCGCCATCAACAAGTACCTGGTCTATCTGTGTCCCATTCGAAGTTATCTTGCCCGCTGCATCTACTTTTATTCCCGGAAGTTTCTTTAATAGATCCTCAACAGTTGCGTTCGGTTTCACTTTAAAAGAGTCTGCTGTATAAACCAGCGTATCTCCTTTATAATAAACCGGATCCTTAAAAGCATAGATTACTACTTCCTTCAGAGTGATACTTTTAGGGGGAAGGCTGAATTTTCCAAAATCAAACACACTGTTTTCTTTGCTTCCAAAAACGTAAAATGTCTTATCTCCAAATCCCTGATGCGAAACGGTAATTTCGCAGGTATCTATTGCAATGTCATTAAGGTTAAAAAAGCCATTATTATCAGTTCTGGTAAAAGACATAAGTAAGGAATCGCTCAGTCTGATAGCCATAACTACAGCATAAGGTAACGGACGATTTGAGGAGTCCTGAACAATTCCCTTTATTTCCATGGTTTGTGAAAATACTGCCAGAGATAAAAATGTAAAAAAAGGTATTAAAAAATACTTCATATATTAACTTAACAAGTTGTCTGATTAGTCGCATATGCTCATGCGCAGGAATCAGATTAATTCGTGAAGCCTATCTTATAAATAATACATTTGAAATTATTGCTTTTGGAATTTCTTGTGGATAACAATAAAATATTTAAGTGTAATATCTTACCAAAATATATAAAAATTAATAATTAATTAAAATACAATCCTGATAATACGTAGTCTTTCCTGCAACAATATTCATATTGCAGGAAAAATTGATCAGAGACTTTACAATGGATGTTTTGCTAAATGATAATCTGCTTTTCGATCATATCAGGGTACTGTTCTTTTTTTCTTTACTTTCTGCAACATATGCAGCGATAAAAATAGCAAGGGCAATGATTACCAAATTTTTAATGATGTATTGCCCGATCAGGTTAGGAACCATAAATCCTTTCCATACCAAAGCAGGAAGAATTACCAGTGGGCCAAAGGTAGTTATCATGTGCGGGACGAGCATATAGAGTGCATATTTTTCCTTTTGGGGAAATAAAAAAATAACTCCAATCAGCATTTCATATGCACCAAATAACAGAACAAAAACATTCCAGGGGATAAACCAAAACGTATGCTCATACAAAGTGTGCATCACATTTTCGGCAGGACTTAATTGTAAAATTTTCAGCAATCCAAACCAGAAAAACACAATAAAAAATGACGTTTTGGCTAACGGTAGGCTGATTCTTTTTAACAAAGCAAAAAAGGCGTTTTCAAAGGCAACCCGTTTCTTGTTAAATTGAACAAACATTCTTAAAACAATTATGCTTTACAGAACGAATCTAATTACGGAGATTGACTCTACTGTGTACCAAGTGTAAATGTTTGTTAATACACTCCGTTTAAATAAATACTAAAGTTTTCAAAAGCAGAGAAAATGCTTATTGTAAGGGATGAAACAGGGAAAAGCCACAAAAAAATTAAAGCTATTTTCACCGCGTTAATATGAGTCGCCGTTTAGAGGAAATAAAAGCGCCTATCGCGACGGAGCTCGCCCTTTTCGAGCAACGGTTCCAGGAATCAATGAGAAGTAATACTCCGTTGCTCGATGCGATTACACGCTATATTGTAAAAAGCAAGGGTAAGCAGGTAAGGCCAATGTTCGTTTTTTTTTCAGCGAAAGTAGTGGGCGAAGTTACCGATGTAACATTTCGTGCTGCTGCCCTAATAGAATTGCTTCACACTGCAACCCTTGTGCATGATGATGTAGTAGACAACTCCTATGAGCGACGGGGATTCTTTTCAATTAATGCTTTATGGAAAAATAAGATTGCTGTACTTGTTGGAGATTACCTCTTATCCCGCGGGTTACTGCTTTCTGTTTCAAATAAAGATTTTGATATGCTCGGAATAGTTTCCGACGCGGTGCGTGAAATGAGTGAAGGAGAATTGTTACAGATTGAAAAGACCAGGCGTCTTAATATTAGTGAAGAAATTTATTACGAAATCATTCGTCAGAAAACGGCCAGCCTGATTTCATCTGCGTGTGCTTGTGGAGCAGCGTCTGCAAAAGCACCTGCGGAAGAAGTAGCTAAAATGAAATTGTTTGGCGAAAAAATTGGCATTGCGTTTCAGATAAAAGATGATCTGCTTGATTTTAGTACGGATGATACAGGAAAACCGAAAGGCATAGACTTAAAGGAAAAGAAAATGACGCTTCCGGTTATATATCTGTTAAATAATACGTCTTACTCCGAAAAGAGGAAAGTAATAAACGTTATAAAAAACCATCATGATAACTCCAAAAAAGTGATGGAGGTTATGAAAATTGTTTCTCAATCCGGTGGCATTGACTATGCTAACCGAAAAATGGAGGAATACAAAAACGATGCGTTACAAATTTTATCATCATTTCCCGAAAGCCCCTCTAAAAAATCTCTTGAAGATCTTGTTCTCTACACCACTGAGCGCAGAAAGTAAGAAGCTGTACATTCAGTTTGTTTAAAAAAAGAAGCGTCTCTCAAAAATTGAGAGACGCTTTCCTATTAAAATGATATTTATTCTTCGGTTTTTTCTTCCTCAGAAGTGCCATCTTCAGCCGCATTTGAGCTCTCATTTTCTGTGTCTGTCTCAGCTTCAGCTTTAGCATCGGCATTACCTTTTTCAATTTTGTTTTTCAGTTCTGACAGCACTCCAAGATCTCCGAGAGTAGTTTTTTCAACCTTTCGATTAATATTTTTTACTTCGGTCCGCTGATCTTTACGCTCGACTTGTTTCTTTTCTTTAAGTGCTTCTTTTTCTCTTTCCAGCCTGTCTTCCCAAATTTTTGAATGCGAGACGATTATTTTTTTATTGCCCCGATCAAATTCGATTACTTTAAAGAGAAGGCTCTCATCCAATTCAGCCGTTTTGCCGTTTTCCTTTCGCAGGTGCTTTATAGGAGCAAAGGCCTCAAGGCCATAAGGCATCAAAACAATTGCACCTTTGTCGTCCTTTTTAATGATGGTTGCCTGATGCTCAGAACCTGCAGGAAACACGGTTTCAAAAGTATCCCATGGATCCTCTTCTACCTGCTTATGGTTAAGAGATAGTTTACGGTCATCCTTATTGATATCCTGTACTACCACTTCCATCTCATTTCCAATCTTTGTTACCTCACTTGGGTGATGGATTCTCTTAACCCACGAAAGATCACTAATGTGAACAAATCCGGTTATGCCATCTTCCACTTCTACAAAAACACCATAGTTACTTACATTCTTTACAATGCCTTTTGTTCTGGTTCCGATTGGGTATTTCTGTTCGATATCACTCCACGGATCTTTACCCAGCTGTTTTAAACTAAGTGACATTTTACGTTCAGCACGGTCCATGGTTACTACGATAGCTTCATATTCATCACCTACTTTAAAGTATTCCTTGGAGTTAATGGGTGTATTGCTCCAGGATATTTCAGACACGTGAATCAATCCCTCTACGCCGGGTTGAATTTCGAGGAAAGCGCCATAATCTTCTATGTTCACGATCTTTCCCTTCACTTTCGATCCTACGGTTATTGACTGATCAAGGACTTCCCATGGCTGTGGTGTTAATTGTTTTAAACCAAGTGAAATTCGTTTCTTCTCATCATCATAATCGAGCACCACTACATTTAGCTTCTGATTTAATTTCAGTACTTCACTCGGGTGATTGATACGTCCCCATGAAATATCCGTGATATATAATAATCCATCAAGGCCGCCTAAATCAATGAACGCACCGAAATCTGTGATGTTTTTAATAGCGCCCTCAAGGATTTGACCTTTCTCCAGTTTCGAAATAATTTCCTGCCTTTGATTTTCGAGGTCGCCTTCAATTAATGCTTTATGAGAAACTACTGCATTCTTAATTGCTTCATTGATCTTCACCACCTTAAACTCCATCATCTTTCCTACGTACTGATCATAATCCGTAATGGGTTTTACATCTATTTGAGAACCCGGTAAAAACGTTTCCAAACCAAACAGATCTACAATTAACCCTCCTTTCGTTTTACTGGTAACCAGCCCGGTCACTACTTCTCCTGTTTTATAAGCCGATACAATATGTTCCCATGCGCGTTCCATTTTTGCGCTTTTACGGGATAATATAAGTTGACCTTTAAGATTTTCTTTCTCAACAACCATCACTTCTACCCTATCGCCAACCCTGAGATCGGGCGTATCTCTGAATTCGGACAATGGTACCAGACCATCAGATTTAAAACCGATGTTTAAAACCACATCGGTTGGCGTCATGGATACCACGTTTCCGCTAAGAATTTCATTATTATTAATGGTAACAAAAGTACCGCCGTAAATATTTTCCAGCTCAGTACGTTCTTCTTTGCTGTATTTTTTAACATTGCGTTTCGATACATCCCAGTCAAAATCATCGTGAGAAGATTGACTCATTGAAGGCGATTCTGACTGAGGTGTTTCTGTTTGCGGCGATTCTGTTGAGGGCATATCAACAGTTTGGGTTTCTACGCCATCATTAATTTGGATATGGGATTCTGCTTCCTGATTTTCTGTTTTGTTTTCTGCCAAGATTTATGTCCTCCTTTTAAGTGAGATTACCCGTGGTTTTTAAACGGGCAACAAAGGTAAGAGAATTATATAAAAAGCCAAATGCAAGTGATATATAAATTTTAAAGTATCAGCCTGATAAAAAAGCAATATTTACTCTTTTCCTCCAATACCTTTATATCTGGTATAATTTGTCTAAAATGGCGCCAGTTATTTACGAAAAAACAATTTATACTATAGGTCACTCTACACGGACGCTGGAAGAGTTTCTGAACATTTTAAAATCGTTTCAGATTAAAGCATTGGCGGATGTGCGGAATTTTCCCGGATCGAAGCGATACCCCCATTTTAATAAGGAAATTTTGAAGACATCTCTTGCCAATAATGAGATTAAGTACCTTCATTTAAAACAACTTGGTGGCAGAAAAAAAGCCATTGAGTATTCTAAAAATACAGCCTGGCGTAACACTGCTTTCAGAGGTTATGCGGATCATATGCAGACTGAAGAATTTACAACAGGCATTAATATACTGGAAAAGCTTTCCAGTTCGGAAAGAACTGCATTTATGTGCTCGGAAGCAGTGTGGTGGCGATGCCACCGTTCTCTCATCTCTGATTTTTTAAAAGTCGAAGGATGGGATGTAAAACACATTATGGCTTTTGGAAAAGCAGAAGTGCATCCGTTTACATCGCCTTCAAAAATTGTAAATGGTAAACTGAGCTATGAAGAATAATTAATAATCTTTGATGAGAAGTATAAATTAATGATCTGAAGGAATATCGTATCCATATTTGCAATAATTCTTAATTCAGAATAACATGATTGTGATTGGTAATCTTTTTGCTTTTTAACTACGTAAAACAATTCTACATGAGAGGTAGCTACTTGATGGTCTTTATATTTTGCATGTATATCGCTCCCGTTTTGGCGCAAAAATCAATTAAGCATTCTAATCAGGCTTCATCCTCGGAACAGAAAATAAAAAATGATAATTCTTCAGGCAGTTATAGTTCACTTTTTTTCCAGGGATTACGGTGGAGAAATATTGGTCCGTGGCGCGGAGGCAGATCATTAGCTGTTTGCGGAGTTATTAATCAACCCAATGTCTATTATTTCGGGGCAGTCGGTGGCGGTGTTTGGAAAACCACGGATGGTGGAAAATCATGGCTTTGTATTTCGGATTCTGCATTTCACTCATCCTCCGTCGGTGCAATTGCTGTGGCTCCTTCTGATCCAAATATCATTTACGCAGGAATGGGCGAAGCTGAGATGAGGGGGAACATTTCTTTCGGTGACGGTATTTATAAGTCAATGGATGCAGGCAAAACATGGAAACATGTGGGATTGCAAAAATCATATGCCATACAAAATATAGCCATTCATCCCCAAAATCCTGATGTATTATATGCCTCGTGCATGGGTAAAATTTTCGGCTCAAACAGCGAACGGGGTGTATACCGGTCGCAGAACGGTGGTAAAACATGGCAACAGATTCTTTTTGCAGATGACAGCACCGGTTGCTACGATGTAAAATTTGATCCTGCCAATCCAATGATTATGTATGCCTCGATGTGGCAGGCGCTTCGCACACCCTATTCGCTCAGTAGTGGTGGAAAAGGAAGTGCATTATATAAATCTTATGATGGTGGAGACCACTGGAAAATGATTTCACAAAATCCGGGCTTGCCGGTTGGCATCGTCGGGAAAATTACTACGGCAATTTCCACCTCTAATCCAAACCGTATCTATGCAATGATAGAGAATGAAAATGGAGGTCTGTACCGGAGTGAAGATGGTGGAGAGCATTGGTCTCAAATTAATACCGATAAGAATTTACGGCAGCGTCCATGGTATTTTTCCCAGATCTATGCAGACCCTCAAAACCAGGATAGAGTAATTGTTTTAAATGTTCAGGCCTGGCAGTCAAAAGATGGCGGTAAAACATTTTTGCCTGTTCACAACAACCATGGAGATAACCATGAGCTGTGGTGGAATCCGTTTAACAGTAACAACTGGATACAGGGTGATGATGGGGGCGGAGAAATAACTTACGATGGCGGAGAAACATTTACAGACCTTGATTTCCCTACTGCACAATTTTACCATGTTACACTGGATAATGATTTTCCATATAATGTTTATGGCGCTCAACAGGATAATACTTCCATCCGCATAGCCAGCCGTACAGATAATTTTACAATCGATGCAAATTCATGGTATCCTGTTGCAGGGGGCGAAGCAGGTTACATTGTTTCAGACCCATTGAATTCAGAAATAACGTATGGCGGTGAATATGATGGACAATTAAGCACTTACAATAAAAAAACAAATCAGTATCAATCCATAAATCCCTGGCCGGAGGCCTGGATAGGCAGTGGCGCAGAAAGTAAGCAATACCGCTTTAACTGGACTTACCCGATTATTTTTTCACCCCATAATCCAAAGGAATTGTTTGTCACTTCTCAATATGTGCACCGGACTTTCGACGCAGGTTTCACATGGCAAACTATTTCACCTGATCTTACACGCCACGATCCGAAGACAATACATGCCAGCGGAGGACCTATTACTAAAGACAACACCGGAGCCGAGGTATATGCAGATATTTTCGCTTTTGCAGAATCATACGTTCAGCCTGGAGTTTTCTGGACCGGAAGTGACGATGGATTAATATATGTTTCAAAGGATGATGGAAAAAATTGGAATAATGTCTCAATTTCTTATCTCCCTGATTGGGCATTAATCTCCATCATTGAACCCTCTCATTTTGACGCAGCTTCGTGTTATGTAGCAGCTACACGCTATAAAAGCGATGACACCAAACCTTATCTTTTTAAAACCAATGATTTGGGAAAAACATGGAAACCTATTATAAATGGAATTCCTCCACAGGCGTACACAAGATGCATACGGGAAGACCCTAACCACAAAGGATTATTATATGCAGGAACAGAGGCCGGCATCTACGTCTCTTTTGATGACGGAAGCCATTGGCAATCCCTGCAACTAAATTTGCCGCTGTCTCCTATCCACGACATACAGGTACAAAAAAGGGATAAGGACCTGGTAATTGCAACCCACGGACGGGCATTCTGGATTCTTGACGATTTAACACCTTTGTATGAAATGGCTGATGAAGCAGGAAAAAGCAATACATTAATTAAAAATTCTTCGCACTATTTTTTTAAACCGCGCGACGCGTACCGTATGCAGGGGGGAAATTTTTATGATCAAAAAATGCAGACCGGAGAAAATGCGCCCAACGGAATACTTATGCATTATTATTTGAAAAATAAACCAAAAAAAGAATTAAGGTTAATGATCTTCACCAATAAGAATGATACGGTGATTACTTATTCGAATACCAAAGACAAAAAAGGAGAATCTATTAAAATTTCTAAAGAATTTTATGAAGATAAAAAAATGAAGAGGCCAGGAATTTTACCTGTGGATTCTGGCATGAATACTTTTGTATGGGATATGCGTTGGCCGGATGCGAAGCAGGTAGAGGGAACAAATATTATGTGGGCAGGAAGCGTAACAGGACCCCAGGCCATTCCCGGGAATTACAGAGCAAAGATGCTGATTGGCGATTCGGTGATAGCTGAACAAACGTTTGCTATTTTAAAAGATCCCCGAATCTCCACTTCTGATTCTGATTATATGGCTCAATTCGATTTGCTGAAAAAAATAAATACAAAATTAACAGAGACACATGAAGGTATCAATAGAATCAACAAAGCAGAAAAACAAATAAATGATTACGTGGCTGTTATTTCAGATACATCCATTGCATCAAAATTTAAAAAGGTTACAAAGCCTTTAACAGATTCACTGGATGCTATAAAAGGAGAATTATATGATTACAGGGCTACCTCACCGCAGGATGTACTTAATTTTCCGATACGCTTAAACGATAAGCTTGCAGGTGTGGGGAGTGTAGTAAGCTCCGCTGATACACGACCAACCAAATCATCTTACGAAGCATTTAATGATATTTCATCACGCGTAGATGTGCAGCTTAATAAGTTGAAAAAGATTTTAGAAGAAAAGATTCCTGAGTTTAATAAGATGGTAGATGAATTCAGGATTTCGCCTGTAAATGTGAAATAGAGCAATGAAATTTCAGCCATTGGAAGCCGGATATAAACTGGGGAACTACCATTTGGTTTCTATTTTAATTTTCTCCTATGAAAGTGTGCGTTCTACTGTTGATAACTTTTACTCTCAGGAATTACAAAATCAGAGGGAGAACAGTAACTTTTCACTCTGAAAAATTTTTTATTAACTAAAAATCCTAACAGTGGCAACAAAAAAGAAAGCTGCGCCAAAAGCAGCGCCAAAGAAAGCTGCACCAAAAGCAGCTAAAAAAGCAGCTCCGAATGCCCAAACTAAACGCCAGCCTAATGCAGCTTTTATGAAAGCTATGAACATTAGTGAGGGACTTCAGCCTATTGTAGGCAGCGCTCCTCTTCCTCGTACCGAAGTTACCAAGCGGGTGTGGGCTTACATTAAAAAGAATAATCTGCAGGATCCTAAAGAAAGAAGGAATATCAACGCGGATCCTGCATTACAAAAAGTTTTTGGTGGAAAGAAAACAGTGAATATGTTTGAGATGACCAAGCTCATCAATAAGCACCTCAGCTAATAGGTGTATCAGAAGAACTGTTTCAAAAGCGTCATTGCAGTAAAGTGAAGCCAGTTAAATATATGCAACCAGGAAGCATAAAAAATGTTTTGCAACTGCCTGCAATGATGTTTTTCTTTTCTTATTACTGATAAGTTTCCAGTAATTCTATTTGCAATTACTTTCTTAGCAAAGATTATTTAAGGTGCTCGGATAGAAATTGCTCCATTGCTCTGTAAAAGTCAAAACGGTTTTCCTCATTATGAAAACCGTGACCCTCATTTTCCTTCACCAGATATTCTACCTCCACACCTTTTTTCCGCAAAGCTTCTACAATTTGATTAGATTCATTAATGTTTACCCGTGGGTCGTTTTTACCCTGTGCTACCAGCAAAGGCGCTTTAATTTTTTCTACGTGAAAAACGGGAGATGAGGAATGAAGAAGCTCTTGCTCTGTTACAGGATTTCCTACCATTTCATACATCATTTCAAGATACGGCTTCCAATAGGGAGGAATGGTATTCATAAACGTAAACAGATTGGATACACCTACATAATCAATTCCACACGCATATAAATCCGGTGTAAAAGCTAAGCCGGCCAGCGTTGCATAACCACCATAGCTTCCTCCATATATAGCTATACGTTTTGCATCGGCTATCCCCTGTTCAATAATCCACTTTACACCATCTGTTAGATCATCCTGCATTTTCTTTCCCCATTCTTTAAAGGATGCTTCCCAAAATTTTCTTCCGTATCCGGTGGACCCGCGATAGTTTATCTGCAAAACAGCATAACCGCGATTAGCAAGAAACTGCACTTCAGGATTAAACCCCCACCGGTCTCTTACCCACGGGCCACCGTGGGGATTAATAATTACCGGCAAATTTTTATGATAGCCAGCATCAATATTTTCTTCGGATTCCAGAGGCAAAGTCAGATAGCCATGTATGGTCAAGCGGTCCCCTGAGGTAAATGAAACAGGCTGCATTACTGAAAGTTCATCCTTTCTCAGCCACGGACTTACTTCAGCCAGCAATTCTAATTTATCAGTAGGCACATCATACAGGTAGTAAGCTCCTAAAGTCCGATCACTGTGGGTACGAACAAGGAAACGTGTCTCTTCCTTATTTTGAGAAGTGAGCATTATTTCATCGTCCGGAATGTCTTTCTCAATTCGCTTATGTATGGCTTCAATGGCGTGATCAAGAAATATTTCAGAATGCTTCCAGTCCACAAAAGAATAGCTTGTGAGTACCATTCTTTTCCTGGAATATGTAAGCCCGCTCAGATCGACTTCATCGTGCCTGAATAAAACTTTCTTTTCAACTCCTTCATCAAGATCAAATAATACAATTGCTGCTTTATCACGACCTAAGTTTGACAACGCATACAAACCCTTATTATCGAAAGTGAAAAAAAGCGGCTCCAGTGTTTCCCGGAAGTGAGTGGTAATTAATATCCGGAAAGGAGTGGTATTGGTTTCCCTGTAAAGAATACTCTGATTCACACCATCCGTTGCAAGGGCTATTCTTATCTCACCATTATGATCGGTCATCCAACCTGTAACATTACCAGGATTTTCAGCTTCAAGATGGTATTCTCCGGTATGTATGTTTAAGCGAAAAGCATCAAAAATTTCTGGATTTCTTTTATTCATCCCAATAATTACTTCTTCTTCATTCTCTTCCAGGTCATCTATAATCTCTACCCTGATGCCCTCAAAAGGCGTAAGCTCACGTTCCTCTTTGCCCAAAACAGATACAGAATACAAATGATAATTTTCGTCGCCGCCATTATCTTTTAAAAAAACAAGCCGGTTGTTATTGCCCCAAAAATATCCCGCTATACTTCTCTCTGTTTCATGGGTTACCTGCCACTCTTCGCCACTTTCCACCTTGCGTGTAAAGAGGTTTAACCTGTTTTTCCACGGCGCCATAAACGATAGATAAGCACCATCTGGCGAAATTTGAAAGCGCGTTTTTTCAGGATTCCGAAAAAAATTTTCTAAAGGAATAGAATAGCGCTCTGTTGAGGTATAGGATAGATTGTGTAACATAAAAAAACTGTGAGTTAATTGAATAAGGGCGACATAAAGCCGCTAAAGTAAAAAGTTTCATTTAGCGGAAACCGTTGTTTACATCTTGCAAATTCGATTTAATGTTCTCTGCCTAACTTTGTAATAAAATCCTGACTTATAGTATGGTTAATGCACCGGATATCACAGCTGAAACAGCAATAGAGCTGGGCTTGATTCCTGAAGAATACGAACAAATTAAAACTATTCTGGGTCGCGACCCAAATTTTACAGAGCTAAGTATTTTTTCTGTAATGTGGAGTGAACATTGTTCTTATAAAAATTCTATAAAGTGGCTGAAAACATTGCCGCGTGAAGGACTGCGGATATTGGCAAAAGCAGGAGAAGAAAATGCTGGTCTGGTTGATATAGGCGATGGCCTAGCTTGTGCATTTAAAATAGAATCACACAATCATCCTTCCGCCATAGAGCCTTATCAGGGCGCAGCAACAGGGGTAGGTGGAATTCACCGTGATATATTTACTATGGGGGCCAGGCCTGTAGCTGCCTTGAATTCATTACGCTTCGGGACTTTGCACGAAGGGAAAACACAGCATCTTCTTCGCGGTATTGTAAAAGGAATTGGGGATTATGGAAATGCGTTTGGTGTGCCAACCGTTGCCGGAGAAGTTTTTTTTGATGAGTGCTATAATACCAATCCCCTTGTGAATGCTATGAGCGTTGGGATTGTGAAAATTGGAAGTACTGTTTCAGCGATTTCCTATGGCACCGGAAACCCTGTATTTATTGTGGGATCAGCCACCGGTAAAGATGGTATTCATGGCGCCAGCTTTGCATCACAAAATATCACTGACAGTTCCCATGAAGATCTACCAAGCGTTCAGGTTGGCGATCCGTTCCAAGAAAAATTGTTACTGGAAGCTTCACTTGAAGCAATTGAAACCGGAGCGATTATCGGTATGCAGGATATGGGCGCTGCTGGCATAATTTGTTCTACCTCTGAAATGTCGGCCAAGGGAAAGCATGGAATGAAAGTATGGCTGGAAAAAGTTCCTGCCCGCCAATTGAATATGAAACCGTTTGAAATTTTATTATCAGAATCGCAGGAAAGAATGCTGCTGGTAGTTCAAAAAGGAAAGGAGAGCCAGATTTTAAAGGTGTTTGAAAAATGGGATTTAAACTGTATACAAATTGGAGAAGTAACAAACGGAAACAGTTTAGAATATTATATGTACGACGAGTTAGTTGCGGAAGTACCTGCAGAATCACTTGTACTCGGTGGAGGGGCACCAATTTATGACAGAGATTACACGGAACCCGAATATCTGAAACAGATATACAGCTTCAATCCAAATGAAATTGAGGTACCGGATGATTTACGGAGTACTGCCTTGAAACTAATTGCTTTACCGAATTTGGCTTCTAAAAAATGGGTTACACAACAGTACGATTCAACTGTGGGAATCAATACAATGTCAACCAATGCACCGTCCGATGCTGCTATAATAAGAGTGAAAGAAACCAATAAGGCAATTGCAGTTAAGGTAGATTGTAATTCACGATACGTTTTTGCTGACCCATTTACAGGAGCAGCAATTGCCGTGAGTGAAGCAGCCAGAAACATTATTTGTTCGGGTGGAATTCCGGTAGCCATTACCAATTGTCTGAACTTCGGAAATCCATATAATCCTGAAGTCTATTGGCAATTTATAAATTCCATCAAGGGAATAAGTGAAGCCTGTAATATTTTTCAAACTCCCGTAACCGGTGGTAATGTAAGCTTCTACAACCAGTCTTATGATGGCCCGGTATTTCCTACCCCGGTAATAGGAATGCTGGGGGTTCTCGAACAGATTTCTAACCGGATGACACTTAACTTTAAAAAAGCAGGTGATTTAATTTACCTGGTGGGTGAATCACGCAACGATATAGGGTGTTCCGAATATTTGACGAACATCTGTAATATTTCCTTTTCCACCGTTCCTCATTTTCATCTTGAAGAAGAATATAAAGTTCAGTCGGCGGTAAAAAAATTAATTGAGAAACGGTTAATTGAATCGGCTCACGATGTCTCAGACGGCGGATTGTTTGTAACCTTGCTGGAGTCCGCCATGGTAAATGAATTGGGCTTTGACATTACCACCAACCAGCTCATTCGTAAAGATGCATTTCTGTTCGGTGAAAGCCAAAGCCGGATTGTAGTATCCGTTTCTCCGGAGAAAGAAGATTTATTTATTAACCAGATGATAAATGAGGAAGTAGAATTTTGTGCCCTGGGGGAAGTACTCGACTCATTACTGGTGGTTGATGAACAGGAATGGGGAGAAATAAGAGAGTGGAAGGAAGTTTTTGATAATGCTATTGGAAAAGTAATGATTCACGCCGTTCAATAATAAACCACAATTCTTTTTTTGTGTTTATAGTAGAAATTTAAATAATGAATAATATAGAGGTTATTCAAATGTTGCGCGATTCTTTGCAATCAGATGATTTAAAAACCATTATCGATAAAATAGTAAGCTCGCGAAGAATCTCTACCTCTGAAGCTGCTATATTGTATAAAGCAGATCTGGGACTGTTAGGTTCTCTTGCAAATTTTATCCGTGAAAAAAAGCACGGAGATAAAACCTACTTCAATCGTAATTTTCATATTGAGCCCACTAATAAATGTGTCTTTGATTGTAAATTTTGTTCCTACTCCAGATCATTCCAGCCTGCAGAAGATGCGTGGGAACTTACCGAGCAGCAGATACTTGACAGGGTAAAAAGTTACCATGGCATTCCGGTTACCGAAGTGCATATTGTTGGTGGCGTGCATCCAAAAATGAGTTTAAATTTCTTTGCCTCCCTGATAAAAAAAATCAAAGCGATACGGCCTGATATTCATATAAAAGCCTTTACCGCCGTGGAGCTTGAATATATGTTTCGCAAAGCAAGAGTAAGTTATTCGGAAGGGTTAAAGATTTTAAAAGACAGCGGAATGGACTCTATTCCCGGAGGTGGAGCAGAAATTTTTGATGAAGAAATAAGAAACCTGATTTGTAAAGACAAAGCTACCGCCGGGGAATGGCTCGGGATTCACGAAGCAGCCCATTTGCTCGGCATGCATTCGAATGCAACCATGCTATACGGGCATGTTGAAAATTACCTTCATCGGATTGACCATATGGATCGCCTGCGGGAATTACAGGATAAAACACATGGGTTTAACACATTTATACCGTTAAAATTCAGGAATAAAAATAATGAGATGGCCGGTATAACAGAATCAACCGTAGTTGAGGATATGAGGTGCTATGCTATGTCAAGAATCTTCCTGGATAATTTTCCGCACATCAAAGCCTATTGGCCCATGATCGGAAAGTCCACCACACAGTTGCTTTTGAATTTCGGAGTGGATGATGTAGATGGAACCATTGATGATTCCACTAAAATTTATTCCATGGCAGGAGCAGAAGATGCACATCCGGTGATGACAACTAAAGATATTGTGGAATTGATAAAACAGGTTAACCGTCAACCGGTAGAGCGTGATACTTTATACAATGTGATTCAGGATTACAGTGATGTGAAATTTGAAGAGCAAAAAGCTGGTCTTTATGAATTTCCTCTTATGCAAAATTAATTGCTTCCAATTCACTCTATAATTACGTATATATAATTGATTTGAAAAAACAGCTTTTTATTATCCGCCATGGAGAAACAGACTTAAATAAACTTGGAGTGGTGCAGGGTCGCGGCGTAGATCCACCGCTTAATGAAATCGGGCGAAAGCAGGCATCTCTCTTTTTTGATCGTTACAGAAATGAAAACTTTGATATCATTTATGTGTCTTCATTAAAGCGCTCGATAGAAACAGTAAATCCTTTTATACAACTGGGAATTCCTTTTGAGAAACACTCGGATCTTGATGAAATAAGCTGGGGTGTTTTTGAAGGTCAAAAAATGACTTCGGAATTTAAAAATTTATATAACAGCCTGCTTTTAAAATGGAAGGAAGGAAAATTTTATGAGCATGCCGAAAATGGAGAAAGTCCAATACAAGTTCAAATCCGGCAATTGAATTTTATCAATTATATGGTGAATCAACCCCCTGAAAAAGCCCTTGTTTGTATTCACGGTAGAGCAATGCGCATGTTCCTTTCTACTTTACTAGGTGAGAGCTTGAATCGCATGGATGAGTTTCCGCATCAGAATCTTTCTTTGTATAAACTAAACTATGATGAGGGACGTTTTACCATCGATCTTTTTAATAATACAGATCATCTTCATTAAATGGCGAAAATTAAGGTTGCTGCTGTTTCCTACTTAAATACTAAACCCTTTCTCTTCGGCATCCGGCATTCACCATTGGTAAAAGAGGTGGAACTTATTATTGACCATCCTTCGCGTATTGCCGAGGAGCTGATAAAAGGTAATGCAGATCTTGGATTAGTTCCGGTTGCAGTAATTCCTGAAATAGGTTCTGCAAAAATTATATCAGATTATTGTATAGGATGTAATGGCGCTGTATCGTCAGTTTCTATTTACAGTGAAGTCCCTATTTGGGAAGTAAATGAAATATTTCTGGATTATCAATCCCGCACATCTACCGAATTGGCAAAAATTCTAGTGCGGAATTATTGGGGAATACAACCCATACCACTAACTACTTTTCCGGGATATGAAAAATTGATTGCAAATAATCGCGCAGGATTGATCATTGGAGATCGTGCATTGTATGCAAAAAATAAATTTCAGTATTCATATGATCTGGGAGAGGCATGGAAGCAATATACGGGCTTGCCCTTTGTATTTGCATGCTGGATAATGAATAAAGAATTACCATCCGGATTTATAAATGAATTTAATGAGGCTTTACAATTTGGAATAGATCATATTTCTGAAGTGGCAGAGCTTGAAGCTTTAAATTTCCCGGGTTTGAATATATATGAGTATTTCACAAAAAATATTCAATTCAACCTGGATGCGGGTAAGCAGGAAGCGCTTAAAAAATTTCTCTTTTTCATAAAAGAAAAACCCGGGGTTACGGTATAGATCTATAGAAGCAATCTGGAAATTATAAAATGATTGCACATATAACATATTTTGCTGGCTGTCGTCCCTTATGAATAAATCACAGGAATCAATGAAAGTAAGATCTATGATAATTTTAATATTAGCTTTTATCTTGCTTTCACAAATAAAAATGTCAGCACAGCAAAAATTTACAATAAGCGGTTACGTAAAAGATGCAGCCAGTGGTGAAAATATGATTGGAACCATAGCAGGAATTAAAACCACCACAACCGGTACTGCTACAAACAATTACGGATTTTATTCAATAACGCTTCCTGAAGGAGACTATACCCTTACTTTTTCTTATCTCGGATACTCCACTTTTGATACTACTGTTTTCCTTCACGCTGATGAACGCGTTAATGTTAACCTGGAAGTGGAAATGAAGCAAATCGAAGAAGTAATTGTTTCTGCAACGGATACTAAAGATGCCAATGTCAGAAGTGCCCAGATGGGAAAATTTGATTTGCAAATGGATAAAATAAGAGACTTGCCTGTAATCTTCGGGGAACAGGATATTTTAAAAACCATCCAGCTGCTTCCAGGCGTACAAAGCGGGAATGAAGGCACAACCGGTTTCTATGTGCGCGGAGGAGGAGCCGATCAAAACCTGCTGCTGCTTGATGAAGCAACGGTTTATAACGCTTCACATCTCTTTGGATTCTTTTCAGTCTTTAATTCTGATGCCATATTGAATGCAACCCTTTACAAAGAAGGAATGCCTGCAATGTATGGCGGACGAATCTCATCCGTTCTTGATATTTCAATGAAGGAGGGAAATAATCAAAACTTTCACGGTACAGGTGGAATAGGTATCATTTCCTCACGACTAACACTGGAAGGTCCTGTTGCAAAAAATAAATGTTCTTTCATGGTGTCGGGACGAAGAACTTATTTCGATGTGCTCGTAAAACCTTTTCTGAATCCTGAAGTAAAGGGATCAGGATACTTTTTCTACGATTTAAATGCCAAGATTAATTACAGGTTTTCAGACAAAGACCGTTTATTCCTGAGCGGCTATTTTGGACGGGATGTTTTTTCCTATCACAATAATCAGATAGACCTTAGTATTCCATGGGGAAATGCAACGACCACGCTGAGGTGGAACCACCTTTTTAGCAATAAGCTTTTTATGAATGCCTCTGCTATTTATAACGCCTATAATTTTCAGCTAAAGGCGAATCAAAATGTTTTTGAGTTTGACCTCTTTTCCGGCATACATGATTTTAATGCAAAAATGGATTTCGATTATTTCCCGTCTGTAAAGCATCACGTGCAGTACGGGGCCAATTATATCTATCATATTTTTCAGCCTCAAAGCATTTCAGGTAAAAGCGGCGAAACCCACTTTGACCCGACCGGCATATTGAAGAAATTTGCCCACGAGGGTGCAATTTATTTGCAGGATGAATGGGATATTTCAGACAAATTTCAATTAAGCGGTGGATTGCGCTTCTCTCTTTTTAACCAGGTAGGTCCATATATCCTGCGCACCTTTGATCCTTTTACACTTGCACCAATTGATAGCACGGTTTACCGCTCCGGTGAGCATGTATCCACATACACAGGGCTCGAGCCAAGATTGCTTGCAAGGTATTTCATTGGTAATACTTCATCCATAAAGGGATCATTCACCATTACAAATCAATATATTCATCTGGTAAGCAACAATGGAACTACGCTCCCCACAGATATCTGGGTGCCAAGCTCTTTGGTGGTGAAACCTCAGAAAGGTTACCAGTATTCACTCGGATATTTCCGGAATTTTAAAGAGAATATTTTTGAGACCTCGATCGAAATCTACTATAAGAAATTGCAAAACCAAATTGAATTCAGGGAAGGCTACACACCAACTCCCAATGAGGAACTGGAAGAGAATTTTATATTTGGAAAAGGAGATTCTTATGGCGCTGAGTTTTACATTAACAAAAAGTCCGGATTGCTCACCGGTTGGATAAGCTATACCCTCTCTTATACCAACAGGAAGTTTCCGGATTTGAATCACGGTAATTCCTTCCCTTACCGTTATGACAGGCGCCATAATCTATCCATAGCAGGGAGCTATCAGCTCAATGAAAAATGGTCCCTGGGGGCAGAATTTATATATTCTACAGGCATTGCTTATACCCTTCCTGAATCAAAATATTTCATTGAGGGGAATGTAATCACCCAGTATGGAACTACTAATTCATACCGTTTGGCATCGTACAACCGGCTGGATGTATCTGCGAATTACGAAGGAAAAAAACGGGAAAAATTTCAGTCCGGCTGGAGTTTTTCAATATATAATCTTTATAACAGGAAAAATCCATATTTTATTTACAATGAATATTCAGGGGTTTTTTTGCAGGATCCTAAAGTGGAGGTGCAGGCTAAACAAGTGAGTTTATTTCCTATTATTCCTTCAGTAACCTGGAACTTTAAGTTTTAAAAAAAGTAAGTTTTACACAAATATCAGAGGAATAGTGATTAATAAACATAAGATTTCAACAACAGTAAGAAATTATTCTGAACAAGTTTCCCGGTCTGTTTTATCACTGCTTTTATTCATATTGATATTCAGTTCATGCAAGAAAAATATAACTATTGATCTTCCTCCTTCCGTACAGCAGTTCATTGTAGAAGGTCATATTGAGACCGGTCAGCCACCTTACATTATCCTTACACGCAGCTCAGATTATTACTCTGTTTTTTATCTTGATTCTATAAATAAGTTTTTTGTTCACAACGCCATTGTAAAAATTTCGGATGGTACTGACACTTTTCAGCTTCCTGAATTAAGCATTGATACCGGAAATATTTCTGTTTCTGCATATGTAGGACTCGGCATCTCAGGAGAAGAAGGGAAAACGTATTCGCTTTCTATTCAGGCAGAAGGAAAAACATTAACGTCAGTAACTACAATACCGTACAGTAAGCCTCTTGATTCCATATGGTATGAAACCGGCGTTATTCCCGGTAATGATACATTTGTTCGCCTGGTGTGCCGTTATACAGATGCACCCCAATCAGGTCAGTACGTACGTTATTTTACGAAAGAAAATTCAAATCCATTTTATCCGGGATTAAATTCTGTATTTGAGGATGCAGTGATCAACGGTACCACCTTTGATTTTCCGCTTGATAAAGGAGTAAGCAGAACCGATACAACTACCTTTTATCCTGGCTATTTTCAATTTAGAAAAGGTGATACCATCACCGTAAAATGGTGCCAGATAGATAAACCGCATTTTGATTTCTGGAGAACACTTGAATTTGAACTGGGAGGCCAGGAAAGCCCGTTTGCTTCACCTATTGATATACAGAGTAACATCAATGGAGGATTAGGTATTTGGGGTGGTTATGCTCCTTCTTACAAAACAATTATGGTTCCTAAATAGTAAACCTGTCTTCACAATAGCGAAAATCATCAGGAGACAGAAAAGAACTATTATTAGTCCATTATTGTCATACAAGCATTAACAATAAATTTTAGAGTTCAAATAACAAGTGAGTAATTTCTGATGACTAATTCAAAAATTCATAAATGTGTTATAGTGGGCTCGGGTCCCGCCGGATATACCGCGGCTATTTACGCCGCCCGTGCAAATCTTTTTCCAGTGCTTTTTCAGGGCATTGAACCCGGTGGGCAACTTATGCTAACTACCGATGTTGAAAATTATCCGGGTTATCACCAGGGAATAAAAGGACCGGAAATGATGGAAGACTTTCGTAAGCAATCTGAACGGATGGGTACGGATATACGCTACGGACACGTAAGTAAAACCGACCTGACAGGTCCGGTTCATAAATTGTTTTTGGATAGTGGGGAGGAGATCCGTACGCATTCCCTGATTATTGCTACCGGGGCTTCCGCAAAATGGCTGGGTTTACCCTCAGAGCAAAGATTAAACGGAAGCGGAGTTTCTGCATGCGCAGTTTGTGATGGTTTTTTTTATCGCGGCCAGGAACTGGCAATCGTAGGTGCAGGAGATACAGCAGCTGAAGAAGCATTATATCTTTCCAACCTTTCTCCCATGGTTCATATGATCGTGCGTGGTCATAAAATGAGAGCCTCCGCTATTATGCAGCACCGTGTTATGAAGGCACCTAATATAAAACTGTATTTAAATTCTGAAACAGAGGAGGTATTAGGTGATAAAACAGTGGAGGGAGTAAGAGTGAAAAACAAGGTTTCAGGAGAATTAACGGATATACCTGTCAAAGGATTTTTTGTAGCTATTGGTCATCATCCCAATTCACAGGCTTTCAAAGAATGGATAGAAACAGATGAACAAGGATATATTAAGACCATCCCAGGATGCACCCAAACCAACGTAGCCGGAGTATTTGCCGCCGGCGATGTTCAGGACAGAAACTACAGGCAGGCAGTAACTGCTGCAGGATCGGGGTGTATGGCAGCACTGGATGCAGAAAGATATTTAACGACAATAAAAGTGCATTAAGCACCTCTATTGGTTATAATAATAAGATTGCAGGAAAAAGAAATCCGGTATCAATGCATTACCATCACTTTGCTGGTAGTTTTTTCATTCCCTGATTGAACGGATAACAAATAAACGCCAGCAGGATATTTCGACAAATCTATTTCCTGGGCGTAATCACCATTGGCAATTCTGCTCTGCTTTACTGATTTTATAACAGTTCCAAGCGAATTAGATAATGTCCAAATCACTTCATGCTGAGGAAGCCATGCCATAAATTGCAGCTGATCTGTGACAGGATTAGGAAATACCGTTAATGACAACTTATTTCTGTCAAAATCCGGAATACCGGTGCCTGTTGCATAGGAAGAATCTAAAACTATATTTTCATCACCCGGCATATAATCCATCAGCCAAAACCGACAGGACATCATTTCATCCAAAGTACTTTCACCTGCATAAACCCATTGAGGAGGATTGCTGGGATTAAAAGGATTATTCTCAGTATTATCATATACGCCAGTTCCCAGAATTTTCGAACCAACAGGTACCTTCATAATTTTCGGTAAAAAGTAACTCATCTGCCAGTTAAAGTTCCATTGTGGGATGTACATAATCTTTGTAGTATCCAGATTGGCATCTACCATATAAATTTCAAAAGATTTACCAATCAGGTGCATATGTGGTTGAAGTGCAATCAGAGACTGATCTTCATCCATTACAGCAGAGGTTTCATAAAAGGTGGTAATCGTATAAGGTGGCATCTCAAAAGGAGGGTTCAATAAAGAGGGTACGTGCCAGTGCAGTAATCTGTTATTACGAACTTTCCGCACCTGATCTTCAGGAATATCACACCATTTTAAATGTACTTTAATACTATCTGCTTGTCCCAAACTGCCGGGAGCATAATGTACATTAACAATAAAATCAGAGCCAGGGGCAATTTCAATTCCCATGTTATAAGGCATGCTGAAGATGCTGCTGCCGGGAATCCAACCGGCATCAATTACTGCATAAGGGCTGAAACCATCTAAAAAGCCACCGTAAAAACCCGGAGCGGTGTCCGCTACTTCCTGCTGCCATGAAACATCTGTCTTATCGTGAAGCAAGAAAAGATGGTGCACAATAGCAGAATTGCTGGGCAAAAATTCAATTTGGTTCAGATATCTTGTTTCGGTATAGTTGGAATGGATTGCAAATGCACGGTAATCATCACCCGGAACAGTAATCGTATACGCCGGAAACTGAAGTGTGTCATCAATCACCTGCATCACAGAAACACCGTTAAACACCGGGGGAGCAGGAGCCAATGAAATATCCCCTTCAGGAGTACCATTATCAACCCATTCATTTATAGTAGCCAGTTCACTTGAAGATAATACCATCTCATTACGGAAATGTGTATAGTTTGGGTCTGGTGGCCACGGTGGCATCTTTCTCGCGTTAACATCTGCCTGAATCGAAAAAGCATTATCCACAGCATTTTGATAAGTCATTAACGAAAATGGAGCAATGCCGCCTTCATGATGGCAGGTAACGCAATTATCATAAAGAATAGTTGCAACGCCTGTACTCCAGTCCGGAGTTTGACCTTTGGCAAATGGAACAATTCCAATCAACCATAAAATGAGTAAAAATTTTTGCTTAACCGGAAAATAAAAAGGAAAGGATTTCTGGGGTATAAAGTAGGTCATAATGTGGTATGCAGCTTTGAAAAGATTAATTAATTTCTCTGCATCAATAGATTGCAAAGGTAATTTATTTCGCCAGAGTAACCAATTTGTTTGCGTAATGAATATTATAATCACATGCGCTGGACTTCGTAACATTTAAAACAAAAAATCATTCAATAATTATCATTTATCCAACTTATTTATATTAATCATAGATAATATAATGAGTTAAACTGTAACAACTTAATTAAACTTTAACAGCTTTTTCTTTTTGTTGCCAGCAGTGAGAATAACTAAGTTATCTGCATTGCAGGTATCAAATGAGCCTATTGCAATTAACATATTCTTCTATCTTTGCGCGCATTAAAATTCCCCGATAAAATTATTAACGGATGAAGATGAATATTGAGTCAAGCCATTTAAATGGCCTTGTTGTTCTGCAACCAGAAGTATTTCAGGATGATCGGGGATTTTTCTTAGAAGCTTTTCGTACAGATATTTTTAGTGAGCTTGGATTGCCAACTGAATTTGTTCAGCATAACCATTCGGGATCTGTAAAAGATGTAGTACGCGGGCTTCACTTTCAATGGGAACCCCCAATGGGAAAATTAATGCGGGTTACCAGTGGAACTGCTTTCTTGGTTGCGGTTGATATCAGGAAGGGTTCACCTTCTTTAGGCAAATGGTACGGCAGAGAAGTTTCAGCCGAAAATAAGCTGCAGGTATATGCTCCGGCGGGGTTTGCGAGGGGCTTTTGTGTGTTGAGTGACTACGCAGAAATCCAGTATATCTGTACCGGTATTTATAGCGGCAAAGGTGAAAGCGGTATCAGGTGGAATGATCCTGCAATCGGTGTTGAATGGCCTGTAAAAACTCCTATCCTTTCAGGTAAGGATGAAAAAGCACAGCTTTTTTCTGAATGGCTGGAAAGGCCGGAATCAGATTTTTTTAAATATTGAATTTACAATCATCAAAGATAACCAGGTGTATCAAAAAATGGTATCGCTTTTCTATAAATTTCACTATCAACCATAACATTAACTCATTTAACTTAAGATGAAAATACTCATTGCCGGAGGAGCAGGATATATTGGTTCAGTACTGATTCCCAAACTACTCGACAGAGGTTACCAGGTAGACGTGGTCGATTTATTATGGTTTGGAAATAATCTTCCTCCCGAAGTTAAAGTTCAGCAAAAGGATATTTTTGATCTTACCGAAAAGGATGTAGAGGGATATGACCAGGTAATTTTTCTGGCTGGTCTTTCAAATGATCCAATGGCAGAATTTTCTCCTGCCCAAAATTTTATTTCTAATGCCTCCTCCCCTGCCTATCTGGCCTACATTGCTAAACGCATGGGCGTAAAACGTTTTATTTATGCCGGTTCATGTTCTGTTTATGGCTATACGGTAAATGAGCTTTATGATGAGTCCTCACCCGCCGTTTCAAATTATCCATATGGAATTTCAAAACTCCAGGGAGAACAGGCTGTAATGGCAATGGCTGATAAAGATTTTTCTGTTATAGCCTTTCGGCAGGGAACAGTAAGCGGATACAGCCCAAGAATGCGGTTAGACCTGATTGTGAATACCATGTTTAAATCGGCATTACTAAATGGTGAAATAGTAATTAACAATCCCTCTATCTGGAGACCGATTCTTGGAATCCAGGATGCTGTAAACGGATATATACGTGCCGTGGAATCCGCCATGGAAATTTCAGGAATTTTTAACATTGCCTCCGGAAATTACACGGTTGGTGAAGTGGCGGATTATGCGAAAGAAGCAGTAGACAAGAAAATGAACAAAAATATCAAGTTGAATATAAAGAACATCCAGGATTTTCGAAACTATAAGGTTACCAGTGAAAAAGCCATGAACGTATTGAGCTTTAAGCCTGCACATTCAGTTGAGTCCATATTGGATGAACTGGTAGAAAATTATTCCAGGTTTCAGGATTTTGACAATCCGAATTATTACAACATCCAGGTTTTCAAAAAACTTTACTGATAGTGGAACACCTGAATTGTGAATAGATAAATACATCTATTTATTGATAAGCGTCAGGTATTAAGGACTCACAAGCCAAAGAATACAAATATTCAGACACAATAATTATATGAAAGTTGCAGTGATCGGTGCAAACGGACAACTTGGTACAGATGTTTGCGAAGTATTTTCAATAGCACATAACGTTATTCCTCTTACTCATAACGATATTGAAATAGGGGAAATAGATAACGTGAAAAAAGTTTTAAGTGAAATTAAACCGGATGCAGTAGTATGTACTGCAGCGGCACATAATGTTCCAAAATGTGAGCAGGAACCGGATATAGCCTTTCGCATAAATGGAATCGGATCTTTAAACCTTGCAAAAGCTTCTCAGGATCTGGATTTTAAACTAGTTCAATACTCCACTGATTATGTTTTTGATGGAAGAAAAATGAAACCTTATACAGAAGCTGATCCCGTATTTCCACAAAGCGTATATGCGGTTACTAAATATACAGGTGAACAGTTCATTCAGAATTATTGCACTAAATATTTTGTGGTGCGTGTCTCTGGCATATATGGGAAAATACCCTGCCGTGCCAAAGGGGGAAATTTTATATCCACTATGGTAAAGCTTTCTAAAGAAAAACCGGAAGTGAGGGTGGTTAATGATGAGGTGTTAACCCCTACCCCTACTAAAGAAATTGCAAAAAACACTTTATCACTTATTGAAACGGAAGCTTATAATTTATATCATATGACCTGTGAAGGTGAAGTTTCCTGGTATGAATTTGCCCGAACTATTTTTGATGCACTTAATTTAAAAACTCCCTTATATGAGGCGAGCGTTAAAGATTTTCCGTTAGTAGTAAAACGTCCATTTTACTCTGTGCTCGACAATTATAATCTGCAGCGAATCGGATTAAACCAGATGCCCGGATGGAAGGAAGCACTCACTGAATTCTTAAAAAAAAATTACGTGGAACCTGTTTTCAGCAAGTAATTGTTCATGCCGGTTTAATACTCCTTATGAAAATAGCTATACTCGGTACTCGGGGAATACCTTCAGGATACAGCGGATATGAAGCCTTTGCAGAGGAACTGGGGGTGAGATTGGTGAAGCGTGGACATGAGGTAACGGTATATGCTCATAAAAATATGTTTACGGAATTCCAGGAAGAATACCGTGGCATTAAGCTTCTATATATTCCTTCCATGCAGGGAAAAAATACTTCTCAATTTTCCCACTCCTTTATTTCTACGTGGAAGGTTATATTTTCCCGAACAGATGTGGTGTTATTCTGCAATGCTGCAAATGGGCCATTTGGATTATTGCTGAGTATGTTTGGAAAGAAAAACTGCATTAATGTAGACGGTCTGGAGTGGATGCGACCCAAATGGAGCAATGCCGGAAAAAAATATTTTTATTTCGGCGCCTGGTGCGCCACTAAATTTTTTAATGTAGTAATTACCGATGCAAAAGGAATGCAGGATTATTACAAAAAAGAATTTAATTGCAACTCCACCGACATCGCTTATGGTGCCGATCTTAAATATGCAGACAATCCGGATGCTGTCCGAAAGTTTGGTCTCGAGCCTTTTCAATATTATCTTATTGCATCACGTCTGGTTCCTGATAACAACGCTGATATTATTGTCAAAGCCTTCATGAAATCAGATTCAAAACGCGTGCTGGCCATTGCAGGAGGTACGGTGTATAAAAATCCATTTGAAGAAGAGCTAAGAAGTATAGCTGATCCTAAACGTGTAAAATTTTTAGGACACATCAACGATAGTAACCTCATAAAAGAGCTTCATGCAAATGCTTATGCTTACACACATGGCCATGAATTTGGTGGAACTAATCCCGCACTGTTAAAAGGTCTTGCATACGGAAATTGTGTATTGGCAATGGATACGGTTTTTAACCGGGAGGTTCTGAAAGATGGTGAATACGGAATTCTTTGGAAAAAAAATGAAAATGATCTTGCAGAAAAAATTAACAGGATCGACTCAGACAACACCATCGCACAATCCTATCGTGATAAGTCACGCTCAAGAATTACTGAGCGTTATACCTGGGAGCACATTACGGATGAATATGAAGAGGTCTTCCGCAAATTACATCCTAAAAATAATTCCTGAAATAGGTATTGCTTTTTCTCTATCTACATTCAATTATCTAAACCTGATTTTTTACTTGCTTTTATGCGTGAAATCTTTGAAAATTTATTTTGAAAATTTATACCGTAGTTTTCTGATGAAGCCGTAAGAAGTATTGGTTTACTTCTCTGGCAGTGCAGGGTTGCTCAGCTTCTCTTTTATCAGCTCAAAAAAATTCCGCCTGAAGATTGAAGGATGGTTTAGTATATCATTGTAGGCTGGACTTCCAGAAGTGTTCCGGACTATATTTAATATAGCAATCTAATTAAATACCCGCTTCCTTCCATTTATCCCCATCCTGGTAAATGATCACGTGGTTGGGATCAATATTCTTTAAATGTAAGTGGTACGACTGTCCATCAAAATGTACGGAATAAAAATCCGTATGATAGTCCGACGCACCAATTCCTTCCCGCCACCACCAGTTGCCCCATTGATTGAATGTGACTGTAAGGTTGTTCGCGGAATCTGCTTTTACATGTACGCCATCAGTGTGTGTCATCATATTGTATTCAGAAATATCAGCCATCTTCCCTTTAAAAGGTTTTTTTCTTATCAACTCCAGCCCCTCTTTTAGCGCGGACGGTTCGTTGTATATGCGATACATATAAAGACCGCGATAATTATCCGGTATGTTTAAAACTATCACTTCAGCCTTATCATACCATCGGAAATCATTTAGTAAACTATAGTAAATCTGGTTATTTGTAACCCAATACGTATTGATCTGTATCAGGAAATACAATGAAATAGATAACATAACCGCTGAAGCAACGTAATATATTTTTCTCTTAAAAAACGAAAATATTAAGACAAGCATCATACAGAAGAACATAGATGCTAGATATCCATAGCGATCATTTTCGCCATATAAAAGTGAAACCATATACAGCGTAATAACCGGAGTGAGTGAAATAAAAAACATGGATGCGCATAAAGCAGTCAATCTTATACGATTGGGTAATCGCCGAAAGAAAAGAATTCCTGAAATACCTAGGCCAATAATTAAAGAGACAAAAAATGCAATCCCGGCATTACTTTCCAAAAAAGAAAATACCTTCATTTGAATTGTATAATTCCAGAATCTGAAAAAGAGCAGATACTTAATAAAATATTTGAAATATTTTGAAATAACCTCTTTATATGAAAAATTCAAATGAACCGGAGCACCGTAGTGACCAATCCATTCGTTTAATATCATTTTATTGGCTAAAAAATAAAGCGCTATTAGCAAAATACACGGAATGATTAGCGATGCTCCGTGACCCAGTAATTTTTTATTTTTAAGGAAGGCCGGATTCCAAATCAGAATCATTATGAAGATTAATGCCGGAGTAACCAACGATATCTCAAAAGTAAAAAGGGCCAGAAAAAATAAAATACAAATAACCCATACGTATTTTTTATTCTTTGATTCGAGAAAATTCAGCAATTGCCATAGGATCATAAGTATCAAAAATGATGAAAGCAAATAAAGCAGACAGACTTTCCATACCAATACTTCAGCATTATACGGTGACAACAGAAATAGCAATGCTCCGGTAACTGCTATACTTTTTGATTGTTGGCTTTCAAGTCTTAGGAGTAAGCGGTTAAAAATGAGGAATAATAAAAACGCATTCAGCGAATGAAGCAGCGAGAAGCAAGCATACCATCCAAAACCACTCGTTCCGAAAAGTGAATAGAGGATATAAAAAAATAATACTGAAAATTGTTGATTGGCATGCCAGCCAAAAGTATTAATGAAACCGAAGATGGATTGGTCGTTAAATTTATCCTGCCAACCATAAAAATCCGTTACAAAACCTGCCTGCCTTGTGGGAAAAAAAATGATAAGTGCAATACACAGAAATATTAAAAAGACAGCAAGATTTTCTTTTTTCATTATGTAAAAATTAAATGATTTGAAGCATTACCGGGAGAAAAATCTATTTATAATTCGCATTATCAACTTATCGGGAAGATTATATAACTCGATGGCCTTGGCGTTATTCAGTAATCTAAATTTGAAAAATACAGCGGCTCCTTTTTTTAAGTAATTAAAACATCTTTTTAACATCTAATAAATATGATACTTTACCTTTAATATTTCATTTTTCTCTCAACGCTAATTATGCAGGATATTAATGTTTCCAGGATGGCACTTTTGATTGATGGCGATAATGCCCAGCCTAGATTGATTGGGCTTATTTTGGAAGAAGCATCAAAATTTGGCAAGGTAACCATCCGTCGTGTGTATGGTGACTGGACTCAGCAAAACATGAATGGATGGAAAATTATCCTCAATGAATATGCGATTAACCCCATTCAAAAATTTTCATATACAACAGGAAAAAATTCAACAGATAGCGCCCTCATTATTGACGCCATGGATATACTGCACGGGAAGCTGGTAGATGGCTTTTGTATTGTTTCAAGTGATAGTGATTATACGGGACTCTCTAAAAGAATACGTGAAGATGGAACCTTTGTGCTTGGAGTAGGAGAGCAAAAAACCCCTAAAGCCTTTGTGCATTCATGCGATAATTTCACTTTCGTAGAAACGCTGATTGCAGCAGAAGAGGAAGTGAAGCTTCCCGAAGAAAAACAAAAAACAAAGGCAGAAGAATTGCATAAATCTGCTGCAAAGCTCGATCTGAATATCTTGAATAAAGCATTTAATATGGTGGTTGGGGATAATGAAACGGCATACCTTTCAGAGATCGGTCTGGGTCTAAGAAAGCTTGATTCAAGCTTTGACCATCGCACCTACGGTTTTAAATCGCTCGCAGAGCTATTCCGCTCGCTGAAGAAAGAATTTGAAGTAATTAATAATAATGTAAACGGAATGAAAGTTTACCTTGTAAAGAGAAGGTAATTATTCTTTCAGCAATCGACCTTCCATAATCTCAGACCCTGATGTAATACGCACCATATATATTCCAACCGGCAACGATTCAATACCAGTTGTAATATGATTATTAGCCTGAGGCACCTTTATACTCTTTACTTCCTGTCCTAATAAATTTAGAATCTGAATTTTATCGTTTTCTGTAATCCTGGTATTTGGCGTCCATTCTATATTTATTCTACCAGATGAGGGATTAGGAAATATCTTTAGCGCTTGTGTTGGAATTTCCTTTATACCGGTGGGCAGCAAAGTAGAAAAAGTACGGACAGTTGTAAAACCCGATTGATTTATTCCTGAATCATCACACCATGACTGAATTTGCCACTCGTATACTGTATTTGGTACCAACCCTGTTAGCGTATCAATAAGCAGCTCACCACTTACAATTTTAGAAATCCACTCCGTGCTACCTTGTGGACGGTATTGAATATTATATTTCACAGCATTTGTAGCCTGATTCCAAATAACCACAGCTGATATTGCAGTAGTATCAATAATTTTTAATGCTGAGTAGGATGGCCTTGAACAGGGATTCCATAAAAAGCGAAATGCGCGATATATATTTTCTGCTTCATGATAGCGTAATTCCCATACTATATTGTTGTTTGAATCCACTTCAGTAATATTCGGGAAGTTATGAGTGCTGTTAAACAATCCCCAGTTAATTAATGTATTTCCATTTTCTAAACGCTGAACATTTCCTTTGGCGTTACTTGAAATTTCGTTTCCGTCAATGGGCGGATGCTTGTAAGACCAGACTAAAGTTGCTGTCTTATTTACTTCATCAAGAGCATATTCTTTTGCAAAAGAGGTATTTGGAATAAGGGTATTATTATTATCAAACATGGTAATATGACCATTAGGAATACGTCTCACATCGTGTTGCGTATTAAATTTTAACGAATCATTTATAAAAGTAAACTCATTGTATAAACCTCCCAATCTCCATATAAAATCTCCGGTACTCACGTCAATTTTATCAACCTGATCCATTGCACGCCAGGAAACAATTATATTACCATCAGTATCCTGATCTATTGAATTAAGGTGAAAGGGCCGTACATTTTTATTACCAAGGCTTTCATTTATTGTTTCGAGTATGCTCATATGATCCCAAGTCCGCCATTCGAAAATGAGATTCTTGTTAGAGTCAAACTCCTGGATTACATTTCCAGTTACAGTTGCATTGGATTGATAGCTAGTATCATACACCGTTAAATCCATAAGCTGGGGATCAGTGGCCTGCATGAAATAATGACCATCCGCAAAAATCTGAAAATCATGATTTCCTGTTTTATAACCATTAATGGTAGTAAAAGAATCGATCTTCAAATAGTTAGAGTCGAACATATCGAAAAACCCTGTACCTGCACTATCATGAGCGGTAAGGTATCCATTGTGATTCACTTTCCAGTCCCATCCCACGTCGGGTGAACTTCTTTGAAAAACTGAATCACCATTACTTTGAATGATCCATAACTTTTGGTCAAAAGCATCATTGCTGAAAAACACCTGACCCGGTGCGGGATTTGTATTTACCAGAATGTCGAAATCTGTGCCTAAGCCGCGATCCTTATGCTCTTCTTCAGAAGAAATGGAACGCGTTGCTGAATTTTCATCTTCTTTTATGTTAACTGGAAAGTCTATGAGCTTTGCAGAATCAGGACGTATAGAAAAAATGAATGAATAATCTGGATAAATACTGCCATTCAGCTGGCGAACACCAGGTTTCATTTTTACAGTCACGGTTTCAGCATATGCAAAAGGCTGTACCGGATTTAAATTTATTGTTTTTTGATCGAGAGCTAATACTGCATTAATGTCATGCTTACCGCTAAAAGACCCGCTGACGGTAAAATACGAAGGCAATACAGATTGCACATCAATTAAATCTCCGGGCCGGATGACGATGTTCCGCGATGGATTATGAAGGGAAGAGCCTGGGACAGGAGACAAAAACTGCATTTGAGCCTGGGTGATTATTACATTAAAAATCAATACAATTGTAAAATATAACTTCATTGCTAGTTTGGTTTTTCAATTTTATTTAGCTCAGTTTTCGAATTGAGACGTTACAGAAGTGTTCTATTATTTCTTGTCCAAATAGTTTCATTTCCAGCTATTGAATAGGTACTGCAAAGCGGATAAGTGATTAAAATTAAATAAGCCGGAACTGGAGTTTCGATACTTATATTTCTCAAAGATAAAGTAAAACCATTCATTCTAATTCATATCCCTAAACAGATGAATCTGACATCAATGCATAAAGGTCCTATGGCAAACTTCAGAAGGATAATGGTTAGCAATATTATTGCTTAAAACGCAGGAACAAATGTTGTTTCCCGTCCAATAGCTGGAGAAAATATTCCGGAATTAGGGAGCCTGATTGTTGATGTCATTTTATCTATGTGGAAAAAGCTGTTATTAAAATTAATAATGACTATCGAAGTAATTGTTTTAAACCCTTACATTCATTCCATAAATTTTCCCACCATGAAAAAAATACTGTTCATTTTAATAATACTTGTATGTACTGCACAGTGGCTGGTAGCGCAAACGCTTATTACCGGAAAGGTAACTGATGAAAACCGGGTCCCTCTCTTCGGTGTTACAGTGGCTGAAAAGGGAACCAATAACGGAACCTATAGTGATGCGGATGGTAATTACTCTATCACCATATCCAAATCATCTGCTGCTCTTCTGTATAGTTATGTGGGATACGCTGCCCAGGAAATTTTAGTTAATGGTGAAACACACCTCGATGTGCTTATGAATAACGCTGCCACAGAACTAGCTGCCATTGAAGTAGTAGGCAGTCGTTCCCTTAACAGGTCAATTACCAATACGCCGGTGCCTGTGGACTACATTGATTTAAAGAGGATAACTAATGATATGGGTCAATTGGATGTAAATCAGTTGCTGCATTATCTGGCCCCTTCATTTAATGCAAATAAACAGTCGGGCTCTGATGGTGCAGATCACGTAGACCCGGCCACACTGCGCGGTTTGGGACCTGATCAAACTCTGGTACTTATTAATGGAAAAAGACAGCATCAATCCTCGCTGGTCAATATATACGGAACCCGTGGTCGGGGAAACACAGGAACAGATTTGGATGCCATTCCTCTTTCATCTATCGATCATATTGAGATTCTGCGTGATGGCGCATCAGCGCAATACGGCTCCGATGCTATTGCAGGAGTAATTAACATTGTTTTGAAACAATCGACCGGGGAGTTTACAGGTAACATTAATGCGGGAGCTAACGTTGCAAAATACCGTCCGGATAACAAAAGTTTTGACGGAGGTCAAATCTCTTTAGGCGCCAATTATGGATTTGATATCCTGAATAAGGGATATTTAAATTTAACTGCGGATTACCTGAGAGTGGGTCATACAAACCGTGCAAACATTCCAGACGAATGGTATCCCGGACATACTGATGTGCGTAATCAATTCGGGCAAGCAGCAGCAGACAATATTGGCGGAATGCTCAATTTAGAGATTCCTTTAAGTGATAAAACGGATGTTTACGCCTTTGGAGGTTATAATTTTAGAAACACACATGCGTATGCCTTCACGCGAACACCTGATGATTCACGTAATGTAATAATTATTTATCCCAATGGATTTGACCCGATCATTCAATCTAAAATAAGTGATGCAGCCGCTAATGCAGGTGTGCGAAGTAAATTAGGAAGCTGGAGGCTTGACCTGAGCAATGCTTTTGGGCGTAATAAATTTAATTTTTTTGGAGAACATACCCTTAATGCCTCACTGGAGGATGCCTCCCCTACTTCCTTTGATGATGGAGGCACCAAACTCTCCCAGAATACCACTACTCTTGATTTGAGCAGGTATTATACCGATATAATGAGTGGACTTAATATAGCTTTTGGTGGCGAGTTTCGCTATGAGAATTATCAAATTTTTGCCGGTGAAGAAGGGTCATGGCAAACCTATGGCCCGGTAGTATTCAGTATTGATCCTGAAACCAACGATACCGCCTTTCGACCCGGAGGATCGCAGGGATTTCCTGGATTCCGGCCGGGAAATGAAGTAAATGAAAACCGCACCAATGAAGGTGCTTATGCCGAAGCCGAGTTAAATATTTCGCAGGACTTTATGGTTGACGGTGCGCTGCGGGCTGAAAACTACAGTGATTTTGGAGGTACTATTAATGGTAAGATTGCCTCCCGGTTTGCAATCAGCGATAAATTTGCGGTCAGGGGCTCCATAAGTACTGGCTTTCGTGCTCCTTCACTAGCCCAAATATATTTCAATCAGACATTTACGAATGTTCAGAATGGGCAAATTTTCGATGCTGTTATTGCAAACAATGTGAGCGACATTACAAAAGCACTGGGAATACCTCCATTAAAACAGGAGAGGGCAATAACTGGCAGTCTTGGATTTACTCTAAATCCCCTTTCGGGCTTTTCCGCAACAGTCGATGGTTATTATGTAAAAATTAAAGACCGCATAGTGCTAACAGGCAATTTTTATAATGATGATGAAATAATAGGAACTACTCTTAATGAATTAAATGTAACGGCAGCACAATTTTTTACCAATGCCGTTAATACTACCACTTATGGGGCTGATGTTATTTTAAATTATTCCTTACCTATGGCCACTAACAACCGTCTTATTTTATCTTATGTCGGGAATGTAAATTTTATGAAGGTGGACAAAGTACAGACTAATGCTTTGTTGGAAGGAAAACAGGATTCTTATTTCGGACCTCGTGATAGTGCCTTCCTGGTAAATTCTGCCCCACCGTTTAAAATGAACCTCGGCGTCAGTTACGCTCACAGCAAATTCACTGCAGATGTTCACTTCAACTTATGGGCAGGGCTCAAATTTTATGATTACGATCCTAAACCTTATTGGTACAAAACCAAACCTACTATTGATCTGACACTGGGTTATAGGATTACAAACAATGTGTCTTTTAATATCGGTGCTGTGAATTTAACCAATGCATATCCGGTCTATTATGCAAAAGAAGAATCAAGTGCCAGCCCTGTAGGTGGCAAAATCGGTTACGATCCTTATGAAACGGAAAGTGGCGGTTCATGGGATGCAGTGCAAATGGGATTTAATGGAGCTTTTCTTTTTGCGAAGCTGGGATTAACTTTCTAGGGTCTTATTAAAAATTAATTCTGAAGTCAGCAGCCTGATTATGATTTCAATAGATCAGAAATGAAGTGAAACAATTTCAGGTAAGTCATCTGTTTAATTATATTCTTGTATCAACAGATAATCTGCCTTCAGGGACTTACGTCTATCGCATTATTACCTCACAGGGGATATCGGAAGGTAAAAAGCAGATTGTATTTAAGTAGTTTTAAATGGGTCAAATATAAATCACATCTTATGTAATTCATTTCATTTTAAATCTTATGCCATGAAAAACTGTATTCATTTAACAGCTTTTTTTTTGTTAACTAAGGAAGCTATCCTTTGATTGATATAATTGGTGTGTATAAGTTTCGTATTCAAACCCTGCCCAACCTCGCTATTATTGTAACTTTGAAGAGCGTAATTTGAGTGCATTATGGGTAAAATAATTACAATAGCAAATCAGAAAGGAGGCGTTGGAAAAACTACCACTGCTATAAATCTTGCTTCTTCATTGGCAGTATTGGAATATAAAACTTTACTGATAGATGCAGACCCTCAGGCAAATGCGACATCTGGGATTGGCTTCGATCCAAAAAATATTACCACAGGTATTTATGAGTGTCTTATTGGCGGTGCTAAAATCAGAGATTGCCTGTTAAAAACTCAGACTCCCCACCTTTACCTCCTGCCGGCGCACCTTGACCTAGTGGGCGCAGAGATTGAACTGATAAACCACCCTAACAGAGAAAAGATTCTTTACCAGGTACTGGCTGAAATTATCGATGATTTTGAATTTATGATCATTGATTGCTCACCGTCACTAGGCTTAATCACTGTAAACGCCTTATCTGCTGCCAACTCTGTTTTAATTCCGGTACAGTGTGAATATTTTGCTTTGGAAGGATTAGGTAAATTATTGAATACGGTTAAAATTGTGCAAAGCCGTTTAAACCCTGATTTAGAAATTGAAGGAATTGTGCTTACCATGTACGACAGCCGTCTTCGTCTTTCTAACCAGGTGGTTGAAGAGGTGAAGCGCCATTTTGGAGATCTTGCTTTTGACACCATTATACACCGTAATACCCGGTTAGGAGAAGCACCTAGTTTTGGAAAATCAGTTATCATGTATGATGCAGAAAGCAAAGGCGCTGTAAACTACCTGAATCTTGCAAGAGAAATTCTCCAGAAGAATAATAAAACGCGTATGCCATCAAAGGAAAAACTGATTGACGTAGAAAATGACCAATAAAAAACCGGATCTGGGAAAGGGCATCAGGGCCTTGCTCGAAAATATGGATACATCCATAACACCTGAGGCTGCCTTTCTTGGAACTACCAGCAACATTCCTTTAGATCAAATTGAGGTTAACCCCTTTCAGCCCAGGCACGATTTCGATGAATCAGCAATGCAGGATCTTGCTGACTCCATAAGAATTCACGGAGTTATTCAGCCCATTACAATAAGAAAAATTTCGGGCAAAAAATACCAATTGATTGCCGGTGAGCGCAGATTGCGCGCAGCAAAAACAGCAGGATTGAATGAAATTCCCTGTTTTATCCGTTCAGCCAATGATGAGCAGATGCTGGAAATGGCACTTATTGAAAATACGCATCGGGAAGATCTGAATGCAATTGAAGTTGCCATCAATTACAAAAGGCTTATGGATGAATGCGAATTAAAACAGGAAGAATTAGCGGAGCGGGTAGGAAAAAACAGGTCAACAGTTACAAATTATCTTCGCCTGTTAAAGCTTCCCCCCGATATTCAAACCGCGATAAAGAATAAAACCATTTCTATGGCACATGCGCGGTCTATCATAAATATTGAAGATCCGCTGATACAATTAGAGATATATAAAGAAATGGTAAAAAAAGATCTGTCGGTTCGCGCAGTGGAAAATTTGGCAAGGCAGTATGGAAATAATAAAAAGCTCTTTTCTAAAAAGCCTGCAACCCTTCCCTACCAATACCAGCGGCTTCAGGAAAGGCTTGCTTCAAATCTTTCAACCAAGGTACAAGTCAGGCGCAGGCGATTGGGCAAAGGCGAAATAATCATCCATTTTTTCTCAGATACTGACCTTGAACGGCTTTCTGAATTCCTTGAATCACCTCGTAGTTAAAAGCTAACCTTTCTGCAGTTGGCTACAGGTTTGCAGCTCTAAAAATTCTTTCTGTTTCTTTACGTTAATTGCTGATGTAAAAATTAGGTGAATTTGGAATCCTCAAAAAGCATCGTATTTCTTCTTTTAAATCTATTAGCCATTATACTGATTACCTCCGGTGTTATGGCAGCTCAGGATACATTGCCAAGTGCAACCAAATCAGCAAAGTTGAAAAGTGAAAATTTTTTGCATTTTTTACCTGCTGAGCATTCTCCAAAAGTAGCAGGTATTGCATCCGCCATAGTTCCAGGATTGGGCCAGGCTTATAACAAAAAGTATTGGAAAGTTCCAATTGTATACGCTGGCCTAGCTACAGCGGGCTATTTCATTTATTATAATTTTGCAATCTATTCCAATTTTAGAAAAGCATATCTGCTAAAGCTGGATGATGACAGTACTTCTGCGCTGCATTCTTTTAAGGTTTGGTATATCACTTCCACAAACACTTTTTACCTGGATGGTTATCCAACTTCAAACTTGTATGAAGTTCAGAATAAATACCGCTATTATCTTGATATCTCTATACTGGTAGCCGCAGGTATTTACCTGCTGAACATTCTGGATGCTGTAGTAGATGCTCATCTTTATCATTTTGATGTTAGTAATGACCTTTCTCTCGACGTCAGGCCTTTTTATAATCCTGTGACCATAAGAAAGGCAGGGGGTATTAACCTTACATTTACCTTTTAGCACAGTTAAAATTGTCTTCCTGGATACGGTAGTTAATGGGGCAGTAACTGTTTGAACATACAATAGTTAAGAGATGAAAATTGCACTTTTTGGATATGGAAAAATGGGGAAGATGATTGATGAAATTGTTTCCATGGAGAAAAAACATACAATAGTATCGAGAACCAATTCCCTTAATCATAAATCGCCTGAATCCGAAGATCTGAAAGATGCCGATGTAGCAATTGAATTTTCCAGCCCGGAGTCGGTACTGCAGAATACCCGGCATTGCCTGGAGCTTAATATCCCCCTTGTGATTGGCACTACCGGCTGGTACGATAGACTTAGCGAGGTAAAAGATGAATGCATTAAAAAAAAAGGTTCTATAGTTTACGCCAGCAACTTCAGTATAGGCATGAACATTTTTTTTCAAATAAACCAAATCCTTGCCGGCTTAATGGGAGCGAGACCTGAGTATGAACCATTTATCACAGAAATACATCACATTGAAAAAAGAGATTCACCGAGCGGAACTGCAATTTCGCTAGCAAAAGACATTCTTAAAAATACTTCCTGTAAAACTAACTGGATTAACCGGAGAAATTCGGATAACGGTACAAAAAATGATAATCCTTTAGATTTAATAATTTTGTCGCGCCGTGAAGAAAATATTATTGGTACACATAGTATTGAATACCGTTCTGGCGTTGATAAGATTGAAATAAAACATGAAGCATTTTCAAGAGAAGGTTTTGCAAAAGGAGCTCTCTACGCTGCCGAATGGATAAAAGATAAAAAGGGCTTTTATGAATTTAACGAATTGCTGCAGGTGTCTTAAGAAATGGGTATCTGAAAATTCTTAATTTTTATCATTTTAAAATAATTACAAAGTCTTCCCTTTAATTGATTCTACCTTACTCACATTTAAGCAGTTATTAACTAACATTTGATTTATTATGAATTGGACGGTACAGAAAAAAAGAATTACAAAATCTAATACAAAACCAGCAAAATCTAAATTTCGTGAGTGGGTTGATGCTCTTGTTTTTGCTGTTATTGCTGCAAGCATTATACGCACTTTTGTGGTTGAAGCATACACCATACCTACTCCTTCCATGGAGAAATCATTGTTGGTAGGTGACTTTCTTTTTGTAAGTAAAATGCACTATGGTGCACGCATTCCGGAAACCCCTTTGTCTTTTCCATTTGCACATAACACAATGCCACTTTTCGGTGGCAATTCTTATCTCACATGGATTAAGCTTCCTTATAACCGTCTGCCCGGATTCCAGTCGATAAAAAATAATGACATAGTCGTTTTTAACTGGCCACAGGAAGATTTCAGGCCGGTAGATAAACGTGAAAATTATATTAAACGCTGCATAGCGATAAGCGGTGATACTTTAGAAGTAAGGAATGGAGAAGTCTTTCTAAATGGAAAAAAGAATATGATTTTTCCAGGGGAACAGGATGAATACCTGGTTACCACAGATGGTACGGCTATAAATGAAAAGATATTAAAGGACCTGCATATAACTGAAATGTATCCGTCCAACGAAACAGGTAAATTTGGTTTTCATTTGACTCAGTCCAATATAGAAGATCTAAAAAAACTTCGTAATGTAAAATCCATCGACCCATATGTATTGCCCAAAGGTTTTCTGCCTGAAACTATCTTCCCTATGGATGCCAAGAATTTTCCATGGAACATTGATAACTATGGACCTATCTGGATTCCTAAAAAAGGTGTAACAGTTCCAATCAATACAAATAACATTGCCTTATATCAGCGATTAATTACAATTTATGAAGGTCATCAACTGGATATTAATAAAAACGGAACAATTATTATTGACGGGCATCCTGTTACGTCATACACTTTTGCCATGAATTATTATTGGATGATGGGAGATAACCGGCACAACTCCCTTGATTCCCGCTATTGGGGTTTTGTGCCGGAAGACCATGTGGTGGGCAAAGCCTGGTTCATATGGATGAGCTGGGATAAAGATGGTTCGTTATTCACCAAGGTGCGCTGGGATCGGCTATTTAGAGGAATAAATTGAAATGATTAAAAGTAAAAGAGAAGATGTACTTACTGCTTATCCTCCTCTTATACATTATTTGATTATTTCAAACTTCGTGAAGTAATTTCCTGATGCAGCAGAAATTTCGGCAATATATATTCCAGGATAAAAGGAAGATATATCCAAAACGGTTTGAAGTGCATTCCGACTTGAAATGGTCTTAACCTCCGATCCTGTATTCTTAAATATCCTTATTATTAGAGGCGATTCATTCATTGGAAGCGATATGGAAATAAATTGCTGAGCAGGGTTGGGATAGATGGTAATGCCTTCGGATGATACAGTGCTATTGGTAATTCGGAAATCAGAATTGATATTCAAAATGTATTCACCGCGGGAATCCTGATTAGAACCTCTGATTCTGTTCTGTGAGGTATCTAAATTTCCATTTGTATTTGTCCATTGCTTTACAGATCCATCCTCACGGGTCATCAGTTGAGTTAAATCTTCATTCTGAGAATTGATGATTCCGTTGGCTAAAGAATATTTGTAGGACACTGAATATTTTGCTTGATCGCTACCTTCAGCACAAAAGACCCCGTAATAATAAAAGGGAGTTTGATTTAAACCCGAAGCGTAATATGGAATGGAATCTACTCTGTAAATATGCAATCCGTAAGGATTATTCTTTATTCTACCCACCATTAATTGATCTCCTGAGGCTGATGAAATTGCTAAATCTTTGCCTTTAAAATCATTGGTGTAAGCAAACTTACTGTCATCTCCAATAGGTGCACCCGAAGTCACTCTAGGTACTGAGCCTCCAATTGAACCATTTTCTGCTAGCATACTATAATCGAGTACTGTTTGGCTCGTATATGATTCATCAGCCTTCCAATAACCAATCAAGCTTACGAATGAAGAATCCACCTTTCTACACATGTATTTCCGGATATTTGTTTCACTTCTGGCTACATTCCATAATTTTATTTCATCTAAAAAACCATTACTATTTCCTTCACCCGATGGACCAATAACTCTTCCAATATTTGAAGGAGCACTTGAATGCACCAGGTTTTTTGCTTCAGAAGACCCATCTGTGGGTGCCACTGCCTGATCTATTCCATTGAAATATATATGAATATCGGTGGCAGACTTGCAAACTACTGCAATATGAGTCCACCTATCAAAGGGAATAGGCTGCACTGTTTCAACACCTCTCCTGAATTGAGAACCCGCTCCTTGGCCATTTCCAAATTCGAATCGTAATGTGCCTTGAGGCAAATAATAAACCCAAAATCCGCGGTAGGTAATTGAATCATTATCGCATGAAAAAAGTGTTGCAGAGTTAGTTAACGGATATCCCTGAAGATTAAACCAGGTTTCAAATGTGATAGGAAAATTAAGGTCATTATATACATCCCCAAGGTTGACAAAATTACCAGGCATGCCATTAAATTGAAGGGCGATTCCAGAGCCGGCAAAATTGGATTGCGATTTACCAAAAAAAATTTGCGAAACAATTAAAAAAGGTAACAGGAATACAAGCGTGGTCGTTTTCATAGTTTAATTATATTTTAAAACATATGAAGTTATATAATTCAAAACATGGATATAAATAATTCCATTATCAATATTCACCTTCGTTGTTGAAATTAAATTTCGGTATTAATCAACAAAAAAAAGGACGATTCATATGAATCGTCCCTTTTTACCATTGTATTTTCTTACTGCTGGTTCATCAACTTAATCTCTACCCGTCTGTTCTTAGCACGTCCTGCAGAAGTCTTGTTATCTGCAATTGGTGTTGTTTCGCCAAACCCATGAGAAGAGAGGCGATCTGAATTTACACCTTTGCCTATAAAGTAATTCTTAACAGATGCAGCACGACGATCTGAGAGATCCATATTCTTTACATCATTGCCTACGTTATCTGTGTGCCCGTCAATTTCCCACTTAGTATCAGGATATTGTTGCATAATTTCAGCAATAATATCCAATACAGGATATGATAGCTTGGTTATGATATCTTTTCCAGTTTGGAACTGTATTGATTTAGCACTCAGGTTAATCTTTTGAATTACTTCTGGTGGAGGAAGAGGGCAACCTGCATTGGAAGCTGGACCTGCCTGGTTAGGGCAATGATCTTTTGTATCAGGAACTCCGTCACCATCTGTATCAGGACAGCCCTGGAACTGAGCTAAGCCTTTTTGTGTAGGGCAAGCATCTTGTTTATCAGGAACGCCGTCACCATCTGTATCAGGGCAACCCTGGAATTCAGCTAATCCTTTTTGATCCGGGCACTGATCATCAATATCGGCTACCAAATCTGCATCTCTATCAGGGCATCCTTTCATGTCAACACTCCCAGCAGCGTTAGGGCACCGGTCATCTTTATCTGCAACGCCGTCTCCATCACTATCCGGGCAACCGCTTAAACTGGCTGGCCCTGCCTGATTTGGGCAAGCATCTGTTTTATCGGGAATACCATCACCATCAGCATCGGGGCATCCCATGGTAGAAGCAGGTCCTGGCTCAGTGGGACAAGCATCCGCATCATCCTCTATGCCATCCTTATCAGTGTCTTTCTTTCCAAAACGAACCGCTACCCCTGCGGAGTGGTTCAGATAACTTTGTTTTCCAATTACATCTTTATCTCCCCCAGCAATCCATTTATAGGAAGACTGAACGAAAAAACCTACGTCTTTCCAAAACCAAAAATTAAACCCAACACCGCCATCTATGTGAGGCCTGACATCTTTATCGGTGTTATCCAAATAAGTTCCGCCGCCTCCAACAAAAATATATGGAGCAAACCATGAGTTTTCATGAATTATATAACCATTGTCAAACTTGTATCTAAGGTTAAGATCACCATCAGCAAAGGCACGGGCTGATGTTGTATTTTCAAATAATTTTGTTATACGAGCGCCTCCTAACTGGAGGTCAAGAGCAAGTGAAGGATTTAATGATCTGGCTATAGTAAGCTTAGCGATGGCCGGAAGCGTATTCCAGTTCTCTGTTTTAAAAAAATCGCTGAATCCTCCAGGTTCGCTTAATCCTCCTGCACCATCCGTTTTGTTAGCGGCATTAAAATCAATGACATTCGCTCCTCCATTAATCATCCAGGGGCGCTTACTACTCTGTGCATACATGTTCTCTAAAATAAAACATGTCATCAGCACAGTCATACAAAGTATTTTGGAAACGTTTCTCATGGTAAACTGTTTTAGTTGATGTGATTGAGCGCTAATTAACGAAAATAATTTCATAGGTAGTTGGAATTTTTTTTAGTTATCAACACGTGATTTTAAATTGTTCAATTATAGAAATTGTAAAGCAATATGATTACCAATTCATTTCAAACACCGGATGTTTTAATCAATAAATATTATGTTTTATGATTATTTTCTTTATGGTTGGACGCAAATGTAAAAAAATCAGGCTTCCTTAGTTAAAGCAGCGATTAAGTTTGATTGATCTTTCGTAAACAAGTAATCTGCCATATTTTATCTTTTTCGATATTTGATTGAATATTTTTTCAATTTTCCTGTGAACAAAGCAATAAACTCAACAGTCAAACAACAAAATGCTGCCTCTTCACGGGCTGAGTTTAAACTAAGATATCCGTTAATATGGCTGACTTTATCAGTTATTATCGTGTATGCCTCAACAATAAATTTTGGCTTCACGGAACTCGACGATTCAATATTTATTCGGGATTTCCAGGAGTACAATCAAAACATTACTAATTTATTTACCTCCTTCCACAGGGGAGTTTTTGATCCAATCCAGGATACGTACTACAGGCCATTGTTCCTTGATTCAATTATTCTAAACTATCAAATAAGCGGACAGCAGATAGCACCATACCATGTATTAAATATTTTATTTCACCTGATCACTGTGCTATTGCTTTTTGTCTTGCTTCAGAAAATTAAATTAAACAGGCTCCATAGTTTTATTCTCGCGCTGTTCTTCGCCGTTCATCCTGTTTTGTCGCAAGCTGTTGCATGGATTCCCGGAAGAAACGATACCATGCTCGGTATCTTTGTGGTTGCATTCCTGGTTTTTACGATTAACTATTTTCTGAGGAGAAAACCAGGCAATCTGTTATTGTCTTTTTTCTTTTTATTAGGTGCGTTCTTTACTAAAGAAACGGCAATATTTGCTCCACCTGTTGCATTCATTCTCCTTCTATATTTGAATAAGAAGAAATGGTTAAGTAATGAAAATATTTTTCAGTACGCCACCTGGTTGCTTGCTTTTTTCATATGGTATAAAGTACGATCCGAAGCCACTATAAAAGAATCAGGTCTGCAGTCATCAATTGCGTTTGCTGAATTATTTAATCGCTTGCCCGTGATTATTCAGTATACAGGAAAAATTTTTCTTCCGTTTAACCTTAGTGTATTTCCTATACTGGTTGATACGGTAAATTATTATGGATTTATTTCAATAGCATTGGCATCGATCGCTATTTATTTTTCACGAAAAAGAGATTGGGGAATTATACTGGCAGGTATTAGTGTATTTCTGCTTTTTTTAATACCTGCATTATTAGTTCCAAATACACTTAATGATCAAACCTTTGAGCACAGATTGTACTTACCTATTATTGGAATGCTAATGGTTTTATCCCAAACAGCACTATTTCAAAATATCCGGAAAGAAAAACATTTATTAGCAGGCAGCATTATGGTAATACTTCTTTTTGCCTTTCTCAATTACCGCCATCAGCAAAGCTTTAAAGATCCGGTATCATTCTGGGCACAGGCCGTAAAAACTTCCCCTCATTCTGCATACGCAACCATGATGCTCGGTGCCCGGATTGATAATGATAGGAAAGATAAAACGGAATCAGGAATATTGATCCGGAAAGCTTATTCGCTAAATCCTAAAGAAAAGTATGTAAATTTTTATTATGGGCAAATGCTCCAAAATGAAGATTCTGTACTTTCTTCTGAAAAATTTTTTCTGGAAGAAAAAAGAATTTCAGACTATTATGAATGTGATTTCTACCTCGCCCGTGTGGCATTCGAAAAAAAAGATTTAGAACTGGCGACCAACTTATTAGAAAATTATCTATCAAAAGACCCTTCCAACGAACAAGCAAATAATAACCTATTATTATTATATCTGGAAACGGGTAAAAATGAAAAGGCGAAGGATCAGGGGAAGCGAATCCAGGAATTAGGATTTCCTGTAACCCCGGAAATCCTTCAGCGATTAGAGAAACTTTAGCTGTATAATTAACGGGACTATTTTATTCGGAAAGTATACAAGAAAAAAGCGCAGAAAATTCTGCGCTTAAATTCTAATTCCTGATCAGCTTATTACTATTCTTTCACAACTTTATAGGAAGCTTCGCCGGCAACTGTTTTTATCTTAATAAAATAAATACCGGCTGATAAGAGCTGGCTATTAATATCTATTGTTTGCTTTCCGGCAGATAACTGTGAGATATTCTGCTGTTGAACCTTTTTACCGAGGACATTATACAATTCAACTGTTAAGTCCGATTCTTTATCCAGGAAAAGATTTATTGTGAGGTTATTCTTAAATGGATTTGGAGAAATTACTTGTTCCTGATCCTGTAAATTACCTGTTGCATAATTTCTTTGCAGCGCATTATCACAATAATTTACTGCAAGAGTATTTCCGTTTTCATATATCTTAACACCCTTTACAGTTAAAGGCTTTGGAGTAGTTCCGTTATAGTTTTGTGTAATAGTTCCCGACTGTACAACCACACCCTTATGAGTATTCGTCCAGCATAATACCGTATTATCAGGAATGTTTACAAAGCTCACAGCCCTGCGGATAGTAACGTCTGCTGTGGTAGAATTCGGCATATTCCGGGGAATAAAAGTACCGTCATTTAATGTATCAGGATGAATAAACAGCTTTACTTTCCAGGATGTTTTTGAATCGTGAATACTATTATCTTCCCAATCTAAATTTCCATGAACAGTTCCGATACTGTCACCGCTCCAATATGGAGGATCGGGATTGTTAGCGCTTCCGGGATTTCCATCAATAGCTGCATTACTGAAGGCAGGAAAAGTAAGATTACTTGCAAATCGCTGTAACGGTTTCACAGCAAGCGGTGGCCATTCATTAGTTGGACCACCACTATGTCCCCTTAAATCGTAAAAGTACTGTCCCCCTTCATGGGTCTGGTCTACGGTTTTATAGAAACCTATTTTATCCTCCCAGCAAACATTATCGTCCTCTTTTCCATTAAGCCCTTCTAACCATGGAAGGGAGATATTCTTGTAATACGTAAATACATTATTCATATTAGTTAAATCATAAATGTTCCAATAAACATTACCACCCGGATCTTTTGGTACATCAGTAGGCAGGTTCGTTTTGTTGTGATCTCCCCAATACGCATTTGTTGCTTCTCTTCCGGCACTTCCGGTATTGTATTTACAAACCGGGTTATCATCATCAGGTGCATCGAGATTAAATTTACCATCAGTACAGCTTCCTGCAGCAAACATAGTGGGATTAAGTACCGAATTAATTAAGACTCCCGAACAACCTTGCGATTCACCTAGTAAATAACAACGGTTGGTATTGATAGTCTGCGGAAAGGTTTGCTGGATCCAGTCAAATTCCCAATGGATACGGTGATACGTATAGGCTTTCACAGTTCCAGAGGTGGGTGGTGTAGATTTTTTAGTAATAGTATAGATATCTATCTTATTATCGTAACCCAGCCATCTGGTATTATCGCCTGCAATATCAATAGTGAAAGCCGGGATCCAGTCATCAAAAGAAATTTTCCATGTGTTGTCCAGCTTGGTAGCCAGCGCATCTAAAATGAAGTTGCCATTGCCTCCATGAAATTTTATAAAACAATCATTCATTCCGCCAACCGGTCCGCTCTTAATAATACCAAAGTGGAAAACAAGGCAACCTTCATTGGTCATTTCCGGATATGATCCAACCGCTACATTACTTCCGTAGTGAGCATAAACATCGATCATTTCATTATCCCGATCAGAATACGGAACTGTTTCATAATGATAGGCCCGTATGGGATCAAGATGCTGTTTGGTTGAATTCCTGGTAGCATTAGCCCCCGGCTTAACCACCCAATTAGGTTTTGTTTTTCCAAAATTACACCGTACGGCAAAATATAATGGCTGATTATCTACCGTGCAATTCATCACGAACATATTCTGCGTTGGGGTTAAAAAGGTAAGGGGATTATCGTTTACTATTAAGTAATGAAGCACTCCCTGAGGATCGCTAAACGATAGGCGGTAATCAAACCCAAAATCGTTCATAACCCTGCCTAAATAATTAGAAGTCCGGATATTGCTGGAATCGATCGGAACCGTATTAGAATACACATAGTAAAAGCCGGTATCTGCAGCAGGAATATTCTCCCAGATGATAAAAATTTGGCCATCGTGGTAAGAAGCATTCAGGTTGGTAACGTAATCGGCCTTTACAAGAATAACATTGAAAAAAAGCAATAGAGGAATGAGGGGACGTTTAATTTTCATAAAAAATGGGAAGGTTAAAGTGAGGTATTTTGGGAAGGTTAAAGTGAGGTATTTAATGGGCAAAGAAACGGTATTACAGGAAATTCAGCAAATCAAATCTCTTCTTATGATAGTGCGAAACCTTGAAAAAGTGCTAAATCTTACCTGTATTTTAAGCTACTTACGCAGTTGCAGATGCTTCTACCATGACAGATGCACGTGTAAATTCTTCTACCTTGCTTACCATTTCCTTGGATCCCATAAATACTGGAGATCGCTGATGAAGCTCTGTAGGCTCAATATCCAATATTCTTATTTGACCATTGGTAGCTTTTCCTCCTGCTTGTTCTACAATAAATGCCATGGGAAAGCATTCATATAGCAACCTTAATTTCCCCTTCGGTGAACTTCTGGTAGCAGGATACATAAAAATACCACCGTACATGAGGTTGCGATGGATGTCCCCAACAAGTGATCCGATATAGCGCAAGGAATAAGGACGATTGCTCAACCTGTCCTCAGATTGACAGAATGTAATATATTCCTTAATAGGCTGGTCAAATTTTAAAAAGTTTCCCTGATTTACGGAATATATTTTCCCTTTATCCGGGGTTTTAATATCCGGATGAGAAAGACAGAATTCACCGATGGATGGATCAAGAGTAAAACCATTTACCCCGTTTCCCGTAGTGTAAACCATCATTGTGGAAGATCCGTAAATAATATACCCGGCTGCTACCTGACGCGAACCTCTTTGAAGAAAATCTTCGGAAGTACATGGCCCGAAAAATGACTGACGCCTGTATATACTGAAGATGGTTCCGATTGCAACGTTTACATCAATATTTGAAGAGCCATCGAGCGGATCCAGTGTAACCACATATTTAGCATTCCGTGATTCCTCTCCTGTTATAGGTGTATATTTTTCAAGTTCCTCAGAAGCAAGCCCGCAACATTCACCGCTTACCTGTAACGCCGAAATAAATTGTTCGTTAGCAAAGATATCGAGCTTCTTTACCTCATCGCCGGTAGAATTGTTTATTCCTGTTGTACCAAGGATATCTACGAGGCCGGCCTTATTCACTTCACGATTTACAATTTTAGCTGCAAATCCAATATCGCGCAGTAAGCCACTCAATTCACCCGATGCAAACGGAAAATCTTTTTCCCGTTGAAAAATGAATTCATCAAGCGTAATTACTTTACGAAGACTTTTCATGAGAAGAAAACAGTTTTAGATCAATAAAAAACGATTCCTTTGATTGAAGGAATCGCATCTGTTTAGGCAAATATAACAAAAGAGTGATTTGATTGCTTAAAAAATATAGACCCGTAGAGTGGCTTCAAATCCATTTGTATAATTATGATCGCAGGAAAATTATTTTTTTTTATCCGGCTAAATTCCTTCCATTTGTAAAAATTATTCAAAATATTAAATGCTATAGCAATCTGAAATATGTTTGTCTCACAACAAGCATAATAAACCGGAATAAAAAAATTTTTATTATTAAAAGTGTTACTATGAAATTTGTTTTTTACTGCAATTATCTTTTCTTATCCCTGCTATGTATCCATTCTGACGCTCAACCTTTAATATCCAAGCAGGTTACGAATGACTCATTCGGGATTATGCCGGGAATTATCTCCCCTCTTTCTGACCAGCGTCATTTTTTGCTTACCGGACAAATGCTCGCGAAAGTCGATGATCATTTAAATCCGGTGTGGAGCACCTTTCTTACGGATAGCACACCCAATACAAGTGGACTTATTTTTTTAGAACATGGCATTCAGCTCACAGATGGTTCCATCATCGTTTGCGGATACGAGCTTCACGGGCGCTATGGTTATGCTTTACTTATAAAAATTGATGATAATGGAAATATTATTTGGACTAAAACCTATAAGCGGGATGGTAAGAACACAGGAATGCAGCCTTTCTATATTGATCAGCTTCCAAATAGCAACATAGTCATATTGGGACACTCCGGAGAAGGCCGTTCTCATGGAGATCGGTTAATGTGGCTTGAAACCGATACGGTAGGTACTATGCTTCAGTTTCGCGAGATTTATTCTACCGGTAAAAGCTATACGCCAGTTAATATATTTGCTCAACCCGATAACAGCAGTATAATTGCTGCGTACTATGGCAATTTCCATGCTGAAGAAGGTACGGTTTTTCCCTATTTATTGCATCTTGATCAATATGGAAATGTGATTCAGTGGAGAGGGTATGGCTTTGATTTTTCAGCTTCCATGACTGATTGTATTCAGCTCAATAACGGAGGGTTCCGAATGATTGGATTGACCACCCATGCTGCTTATCTAATGGAAGTGGATTCTTCGTTGAACTTTAAATGGATAAAGACATATCCGGACTCTCTTAAAAGCAATATTTTTCAATCAAATGGATTTCAGAGTCTACAAAATTTAACCGATGGCAGTTCGCTCATAGCTGGCAGCTATCCAATTGACTCGTTTACTTCTCTGCCTTTTTATATGAGAACTGATTCCAGTGGCAATGTTATATATGCACATGTACTAAATCCTGATTCCATTTCAACAGGGTACATCAATGGCTGCCTCGGATACGATCATCCCGTCCTGCTGTCAGAGGAATTATTTACCAATTTTGAAGGAAATAAAGTGGTACTGTCAACTATTGATGCCTCTGGAGTTTCTGCATGTCCGTTTATTCCTGTTTCGATCAACCCTTCAGAATCCTCATTATCTTTTATACTTGATTCTGCCCGAACTGAAATTTCTGTTACAGCCTCCTTGCTAAACAATACCTACAACAGCGTTTTGCTTGGAACGTATACTGATCTTTGCGAACAGGTCTTTACAAGCTCCAATTCAGTTGTTGCGAATAGTCATTTAAATTTATTTCCGAACCCTGCTACAGATGAGGTTACTATAGAAATACCGGACGGTGTTAATTATACAACGCTTTTCATCTATAATGCTTCGGGATTGAATCTTGTAAAGCAGATTATAACTCCAGCCTCCGGGCTGACTATAAATACTTCTTCTTTTTCATCGGGATTGTATGCAGTCATCCTTCGAAAAAATGATGGGAGCTTTATTTCTTCAAAATTTTTAAAAAAATAGTAGCGTCCTTGGAGCAATGGTTTAATATTCGGGATTTATTATTGAAGCAGAACTACCTTATATCTATAATTTTTCCTGCATCCTCGATCTCAACTATAAAATACCTCTGATCATATTCGCGGTTTCAAAAGTATGCTCGTTAGACGTAATTATTTAATGGGCCGGCCACCATAAATATGGGCAGTACCGGACTCCTCCTTAAATAATTATCTTCGCCGATATGAAAAATATCAGGATTTTGGCTGTTAAATCGGAAATTGGCGCAGGTACACGCGGGGCAAGTCTTGGATTTGATGCCATTAAAATTGCAGCTCTTGATTTTGGGAGCACATTCTTTAAGCAATATCCCGAAGTAAAAATTGAAGACGAAAATGACATGATCCTCGAATCATCCCGCTCGCTGCATGCGCGGCGTGGAAAAGGAATAATAACGGTGTGTGAACGCGTAAGCCAGGCGGTAGAGCAGACACTTCGTGAAGAAAATTTTCCTATTGTGATAGCAGGAGACCATTCAAGTGCTGCCGGCACCATTGCTGGTATTAAGGCCGCTAACCCACAGGCACGGATAGGCGTAATCTGGATAGACGCGCATTCTGATCTCCATTCTATTTATACTACTCCTTCCGGAAATATGCACGGCATGCCACTCGCTATTTCTCTAGCTGAAGACAACCTTACTCAAAGAATAAACAATCCCGATCCGGGAACCGTAGAATTATGGGATCAGTTAAAAAATCTGAATGGCATATCGCCTAAAATACGATATGAAAACCTGGTCTTCGTTTCTGTACGCGATACAGAACCGCAGGAAGACTATATTATTCGTCAGCACAAAATGAAGATTTTTTCAACTGATGAGATTAATAATTTTGGTATAGATAAAATTGCCAGAGAAATTTTGACAGCTGTGGAACCGTGCGATGTAGTCTACATTTCTTTTGATGTAGACTCAATGGATCCAACCATTTCACGGGGCACCGGAACACCGGCTCCTAATGGTATCACAGAGAAACAGGCAGCTGCATTGCTTCAAAGATTAATGCAAAGTCCCAAGGTCTGTTGTTTCGAAATTACAGAAGTGAATCCCACCCTTGATAAAGAAAATTTAATGGCTGAAAATGTATTTGAGATTTTATTAAAGGTGACCAATCAGCTCATGAATGATTAAATGAATTCTAAGGACAGATTGCATTCAGCTCATATTTAGATGGAACCTATTTTAAAGGAAAAAACTGCTCAAGCAGTTCAGAAATTATATAATCAGGATATTTCCCCTCAGGAGGTTTTGGTTAACCTGCCTCCAAAAGACTTTCCATATGATTTTACGGTTGTCGTTTTTCCATTTTCAAAAATTTCGAAAAAATCTCCTGATCAAACAGCAAAAGAAATCGGTGAAGAATTAAAATCATCCATGAACCAATTGGCATCTTATGAAGCCATTAAAGGGTTTTTAAATCTAAGGTTGAAAGATGAATATTGGATTGAATTCTTAGTAAATAATTCGCGAAATAATTCCTTTGGTTCTTCGCCACTCAACGGAGAAAAAATAATGATTGAATACTGTGGCCCCAATACTAACAAGCCGCTGCATTTCGGGCATCTAAGGAATATTTTTCTTGGTTATTCCATGAGCCGGATTCTAAAAGCAGCGGGCTATGAGGTGGTTAAAGTAAATATCTATAACGACCGTGGTGTTCACATCTGCAAATCAATGCTTGCCTACCAGAAATATGGTAACCACGAAACTCCGGAAAGCAGTGGTGAAAAGGGTGATCACCTTGTAGGCGAATACTATGTTCGTTTCGAAAAAGAGCTTAAAGAACAAGTTGCCTCCTTAATAAAAGAAGATTTTTCCCAAGATGGGGCAAAAAAAATGGCGCCGCTAAATATTGAAATCAGGGAAATGCTTTTAAAATGGGAAAATGGCGATGCAGAGGTAAGGACCTTATGGCAAACCATGAATCAATGGGTTTACCAGGGATTTGAACAAACCTACAAAGCATTGGGTGTCGATTTCGATGATTATTATTATGAATCAGAAACGTACCTGGCAGGAAAGGAAGTGGTAGAAGAAGGCCTGATGAAAGAGCTATTTTTTAAAAAACCGGACGGCTCAGTTTGGGTTGATTTAACCGCAGATGGACTGGATGAGAAGTTGCTGTTGCGCGCCGATGGAACTTCAGTGTATATAACCCAGGATCTCGGAACGGCAGATATGCGCTATAGTAAGTACAAGATCGGCAACATGATCTACACCGTAGCAAATGAGCAGGATTATCATTTTAAGGTTTTAAAACTAGTTTGCAAAAAATTAAGAAGACCTTATGCTGACAGTATTTATCACCTTTCTTATGGATTGGTCGATCTTCCCACCGGCAGGATGAAGACACGGGAAGGCACTGTAGTAGATGCAGATGATACTGTAGAAGAGATGATTACTACTGCAGAGGAAAAAACAAAAGAGGTAGGGAAAATTGAAAACTTTTCAGAAGAAGAATTAAAGCAACTCTATAGAATACTTGGATTAGGTGCATTAAAATTTTTTCTTTTAAAGGTGGACCCAAAAAAGAAAATGATTTTCAGCCCGGAAGAATCTATAGACTTTCATGGGTTTACAGGTCCCTTTATACAATACACTTATGCGCGCATAAAATCAGTATTGAGAAAAGCAGCTTCGATGAGTCTTTCACCCGAGTCTTTTTCAGATTTAAAAACGCTTCAACCGCAGGAGCGGCAGCTTATTTTGCAATTGCAACAATATCCTTCAGTGGTAAAAGAGGCAGCAAACAAATACGAGCCCTCCATTATAGCAAACTACCTATACCATTTAGCTAAAAGCTATAACGGGTTTTATGCCGAATTACCAATTCTCAATGCAGAGGATGATACTGCCCGTGCCTTCCGTTTGAATTTATCATCATTCATTGCCTCTGTCATTTCAAAGGGAATGTTTCTCCTGGGAATTGATGTTCCTGAAAGGATGTGAGGTATAACTTCCTGTGTTAATAAAATTAAAGTCGTTTCAAATACATTCAGAATTAAGGCACTTATATTGTTATCAGATTAAATCCTTACTCTTAAAAATCAGCCATGAGAATTATTACACTCTTTTTGCTCTTTTCAATTTTTCTTAGTTCCTGTTCCGTAGTTTCAGGAATTTTTAATGCAGGTATGGGCTTTGGAATTTTTATTGTGATCCTGGTGCTTGTGCTTATAGTCTGGCTCTTCATGCGATCCAATAAAAGATAATGATCCGCAAGAATTAGAACAGATCGTGACTTAAGGTATAAGATTACAGGAAAGCACTGCCCGAAGCTTCAATTCTCTGACCGTTAATCCAACGCGACTCTTCGGAACATAAAAAAGCAATGATGCCTCCAATGTCATCCGCTTCCCCTACTCTTCCCAAAGCGGTCTGAGAGGCAATAAAATTTTTTATTTGCGGGTTGCTCCTTATAACCGCATTATTGAAGTCTGTTTCAATGGCTCCCGGCGCTAGTACATTCACTCTTATCCCTCTGGAGCCTACTTCTTTTGCAAGATATTTAGTAAAAATCTCTATAGCACCCTTCATAGATGCGTAAATAGAATAACCGGCATTAGAATATCGGGTAGTACCACTTGAAATATTAATTATACTGCCGTTGTCAGTAATGAAGGGCAAAGATTTTTGAGTTAAGAAATAAACACCTTTAAAATGGACGTTCATTAAGCTGTCAAAATCATCCTCTGTTGCCTGTGCAAAAGGTATAGTGGCACCAAATCCTGCATTATTAATAAGGAAATCAAACTTGTCCTTTTTCCACTTCTCTTTTATAGTTTGTCGAAAGGTTTTGTATGAAATTGTCAAAAGACTTTACGTTTGATACATCCAGTTGAAATGCCATCGCTTTCTGCCCCATTTTTTCTATTTCAGCAACTGTTAAAACTGCTTCTTCTTTTTTGGTATGATAAGTTATGATGACGTCATTACCTTTTTCAGCCAAGCGTAATGCAGCATTTTTTCCAAGGCCACGGCTTCCCCCGGTTACTAAAGCTATTTTCGGTTCCATATTTCTAATGGATTTTAGCAAAGATGCAAACAATGTTTTTTTGGAAAAATCACATAACAGAAGAAAGGGTATTTTAATTTTTTTTTATAGTTTTACCCTATTCACCAAATAAAAAGGAGGTATTCATGCATTCTAAAAATAAGTCGTGGACACCTTCGGTTACTAAGTAGCCGAATGTTCATTGAATGACCAATGGTCAGAAACCGTCTCAGAAATGAGGCGGTTTTTTTATTTACAGGTAACGCAGTTCGAGTTTGGGATAGCTAACAATTGTTATGGCTTAATATCTTTATTATCTTCATTATCTTCCCCAGAAACCTATTTCGTACTGTATCTTTACAAAATCTTAATTCCGGCTTATATATGGTTAGACTCCAAAATGGCGATCATATTCAGGTCTTACCATTTGTTATAAGCAAATAAAGTATCGTCTTCTCTATAAGCCTGTGTAGAAATTCTATGCAGGTTTTTTTTCCATTTAAAGATCCCGCTTCAATTTCCATTGTTTTTCAAGCATAACAGCCTTTAAATCTAATAGCCCTATAAATTCTAATATATCGAATATTATCTAATCCATTTATTATCAACATCCTGTGGCTTTACTCCTGTTTGAAAGTCAACGAATATTGTGGCAGGTATTACCATAAGTGTGTATTCCTATCGCCAATTTCAAAATCATTGAAGGAATTCATCAGCTTAAATTCTTTTTCTAAATCAGTATTGCCCAATAATCAGATCATAAAAAGCAGGAGATCAGTGGGATGCTGATTTTGTTTAGACGGCATGGTTTATTAGTCCCATATTTCAGGACCGATGGCCCAATTGTTGAGAAATTTGTGCGCAGATGATTCCGCGACTGTCTTGCAGAGTCGTAAATTTTACCTATTCCATATGAACTTTACTTCAACTCATAATCCTTTTGCGAGTTTTTGGATGGCGGGTTTTGAATGTGCCGATCACTTAAATGCCTTTGGGAACCGCATAGATTTATTGAAATTAACGGATCACCTGTCATTAATTAATGAAGACTACCAAAGGCTTTCGCAATTTAATATCAAGTCAGTGCGCGAAGGAATTCGCTGGAGCCAGATAGAAAAACAACCTTATCATTATGATTGGAGCGAGGTGGCTCAAATGATTAAGTTTGGTAAACAAAATAATATTCAACAAATCTGGGATCTGTGTCATTTCGGTTTCCCTGATGACTTAACCCCGCTTCATCCAATGTTTCCGCGGCGTTTTGCTGCTATGTGCAGGGCATTTATTGAATTTTATCGCTCGGTTGATAGCGAAAGCACACTTATAATAACCCCCATCAATGAAGTAAGCTTTCTATCATGGCTTGGAGGAGATGTGAGAGGTACATCACCTTATTGTGTTGACCAAGGGTGGGAAGTTAAATATCAGCTGGTAAAAGCGTATATAGAAGGTATAGAAGCTTTAAAAGAGGCTGATAATAACGTTCGGGTTTTTCTAACCGAACCATTGGTAAATGTTGTCCCACCTATTAATGCTTCATCTGAACAAATTCAGGAGGCATTAAAAGAGTATGAAAACCAATTCCAGGTATTCGATATGGTTGCAGGTTATATATGTCCCGAATTAAGAGGCAAACCGGAATATCTTGACATACTGGGACTTAATTATTATTCAAATAACCAATGGGTTTTTGGAAGAAGAGATAACCTATCATGGAAAAATGGATTAGATGATCCACGCTGGCGACCACTCAATGAAATGCTCCAGGAAGTGCACAGTCGTTATGGTCTTCCTTTAGTTTTGTCTGAAACGAGTTACCCTGGTGAAGAAAAACCACTGTGGTTAACTTCTATCGCAAAAGAATGTGCTGTTGCTATAGATAATCAAATTCCATTATGGGGGATATGCTATTATCCTGTAATTGACCGGCCCGACTGGGACCATTTAACTCCATACTGCAGATCCGGTTTGTGGGATACCGAGTTTGTTACTGGAAATGATACTCCTCAACGGATACTACATCAATCAACTGCAGAGGCTTTAATAAAAAGTCAATTAATGATTGAAAAGAGTAGCAAAAAAAATCAATTGCAATTAGCTTCTGCAATCTGAGATCACAGTTTTTGATCATTCTACTCCCGAAATGTATTTCCCTTGAACTTATACCGCTGGATTTCCGGATATACTATTCATATCGAAGGGCATCGATGGGGTCCAGGTTGGATGCTTTAACGGCAGGATAAATCCCTGACCCCAGGCCCACAATAAAGCAGAATATAAGTCCCATGATAATCCAAAACCAGGGCATCACAAAGCTTCCTCCAATTAAAAGAGAAACTCCGTTACCGGCCAGTGTACCTAAGATAATTCCAACGATGCCACCAATTTGACAGATAACAATTGCTTCCATTACAAATTGCCGGCGGATCACCTTTTTGGTAGCACCCAAAGCCTTGCTTACGCCAATTTCACGGGTACGTTCTGTAACAGAAACGAGCATAATATTCATTAATCCGGTAGCAGCGCCAATAAGAGTAATAATACCAATCACCAGGGCAGCAAAAGTGAGATAGGCTAACTGACTGTTAAGCTGTTCGATGATGGCATCACTTTTAACGCATGCAAAGTTATCGGGTTCGTCCAAACGCTGACGGCGAATATTCCGCATGAGGCCTGTTGCCTCGTCTACACCTGCCTGCACCTGGTTTACGGAGCTAACAGCCACAGCTATACCATAAGATTGATCGTAACCTATATTGTTATGAACTGCGTTTAATAAGGGAATCATTGCTGTATTATCACTGCTTGAAACACGGCTCGATCCCTTGGATCTCAGAACCCCTATCACCTTGTACCGTCTTCCGTTCATTGATACAAACTCATTAACAGGATTGCTGCTCGGTGCAAAAATTTTATCCCGGACATTTTCACCGATCACTACAACGGGGTCGCCGTTCCGGGCTTCCTGTGGCGTAAAAAATCTACCGTCTCCCATTTCATAACCTGATACATAAAGATAATTCTCATCAACCCCAACCACTCTTACATTTTGATTAGTTTTTTTTGATTCATATTTCAATACCCCCATACCCGTCACAAATCCGGAAAGTGAAACCCTTCCCGGAAAGTTAAATCGCTCCTTAAACATTACAGCCTGTTCATAGGTAATGTTAGGACTGGGTTTTTCCTCTTCATCGCCACCATCACCAAATACATCTAATCCGCGCTGTCGAATGGAAAAGGTATTGGCCCCCATGATTGACCACGTGCTGGCTAAAGAGCTTTTCAAGCTTTCGATCGAGGTGAGAATTCCTACCAAAGCCATTATGCCAAAAGCAATAATGAGCAATGTAAGTATGGTACGCAATGAATTGCTGCGAATAGCACGCATGGCAATTCTGATATTTTCAGCGTAGTTCAATCAATTTTTTTGTTTAATAAATGAACGCTAAAAATAACGAATTCTTCCGCTTCAGCGTTAAAGAAGAACAAGTCATTCTTTTTACATTTGCATTAAACCGATCTGTTATTTTGTGATTATTGAACTGTTATAAAAATTAAATTTCCGAAAATGGCATTTGATGTAGAGATGATAACGGCGCTGTATGGACAGCTTGAAGAGCGGCTTGCAAAGGTACGCTTGCTGCTGAACAGACCTATGACCTTGACAGAGAAAATACTATACTCGCACCTATCATATGCTTTTCCTTTCTCACTTTACGGAAGAGGAAAATCATACGTTGAATTTGCTCCCGACCGTGTAGCCATGCAGGATGCTACTGCCCAAATGGCTTTATTGCAATTTATGACTGCCGGAAAAGATAAAACAGCGGTTCCCACTACCGTGCATTGCGATCATTTGATCCAGGCTAAGGTGGGAGCACAACAGGATCTTCAGACTGCTCTTGAAGTAAATAAGGAAGTATACGATTTTCTTGCTTCCGTCTCCAACCGTTATGGTATTGGTTTTTGGAAACCGGGCGCAGGTATCATTCACCAGGTGGTATTGGAAAACTACGCTTTTCCCGGAGGTATGATGATAGGCACAGATTCACATACACCAAATGCGGGTGGATTAGGGATGATTGCGATTGGCGTTGGTGGTGCAGATGCGGTAGATGTGATGAGCGGCATGGGTTGGGAACTAAAATTTCCAAATCTTATCGGCGTACGCTTAACCGGAAAGATGAGTGGCTGGACTTCAGCCAAAGATGTTATTCTTAAAGTGGCGGGTGTGTTAACTGTCAAAGGAGGCACCGGTGCTATACTGGAATATTTTGGTTCCGGTGCAGAAGCTATTTCATGTACAGGCAAGGGTACTATTTGTAATATGGGTGCAGAAATCGGGGCCACCACTTCGGTATTTGCTTATGATACTAAAATGGAATCGTACCTGCGGGCAACCAATAGAAGTGAAATTGCAGATCTTGCCAATACTGTTTCGGAACACTTGCGTGCAGATCAGGACGTTTTGGTGAATCCTGAAAAATATTATGACCAGGTGATCGATATTAACCTGGATGAACTAGAGCCGCACATAAATGGACCTTACACACCTGATCTGGCTTGGCCACTTTCACAGTTCAAGGATGCTGTAATTAAAAATGAATGGCCTGAAAAATTAGAGGTAGCACTTATAGGTTCCTGTACCAATTCCTCTTATGAAGATATGACCCGCGCAGCTTCCATTGCAAGGCAGGCATCTGAAAAAAATCTGAAAGCGAAATCAGAATTTACTATTACGCCCGGTTCTGAGCAAATTCGGTACACCATTGCAAGGGATGGATTGCTGGAAAACTTTGAGCAAATGGGCGGAATGGTGCTGGCGAATGCCTGTGGTCCATGCATTGGACAATGGGCCAGGCATATGGCGGATCCTGCAAAAAAGAATTCTATACTTACTTCCTACAATAGAAATTTTGCCAAACGGAATGATGGTAATACGAGTACCCATGCTTTCGTGGCATCTCCTGAGATAGTGACGGCTTTTGCCCTTGCAGGATCACTTTTTTTTAATCCTCTTACAGATACTTTGACAAATGAAAAAGGAGAATCCATAAAATTAGAGGAACCGGAGGGAATTGAGTTGCCATTAAATGGATTTGCTGTAGAAGATGCAGGCTTTGTGCCTCCTGCTGAGGATGGAAACCTGGTAAAGGTTATTATTAGTCCTACCTCAGATCGTCTTCAATTGCTGGAATCATTTCCTGCATGGGAAGGAGCAGATTTACAAGCATTGCGTTTACTGATTAAAGCGAAAGGCAAATGCACTACTGACCATATTTCAATGGCGGGCCCCTGGTTAAAATACCGTGGACACCTCGATAATATATCGAATAACATGCTCATAGGTGCACTTAACTATTTTAATGATAAAGCAGATAACGTTAAGAGTCAGCTTACAGGGGAATACGACTCTGTACCTGCTGTTCAGCGTGCGTATAAGGCTGCTGGTATTGGAACCATTGTGGTAGGTGATGAAAATTATGGCGAAGGCTCATCCCGTGAACATGCCGCGATGGAACCGCGTCACCTCGGTGTTCGGGCAGTAGTTGTTAAATCTTTTGCACGTATTCATGAAACTAATCTAAAAAAGCAGGGCATGCTCGCACTTACTTTTTCAGATAAAAGCCATTACGATAAAATTCTTGAAGATGACCTGATAGATATTGAAGGTCTTACCACATTTGCTCCTGACCTTCCATTAACATTGGTGTTGCATCATGCCGATCAAACTTCAGAATCATTTCCAGTTCACCATACTTACAATGCAATTCAGATTGGCTGGTTTAAGGCTGGCAGTGCACTTAATTTAATTAAAGAGGCTAGTAATAAGGAATTGGTTAGCTGATCTGTTTGCTGTTTAGGTAAGATTACATTCAATATTGAATTGAATTAAGAGTAATGCTTAAACATCAATGTAAATTTACACGGGATACAGACCCTTATTATTTAAAATAAAATTATTTTTACTGATAAGACCAGAATTTTGAGAAAGTCATTATCCATTTCTTCCTTATATTTTATTTTATTCCTGTTACTAAGCCCAGCAGCGTTTGCTCAACGGAGCTCGTTGGGATTATCGTTAGGTGCTACCTCTTTTTTTGGTGATCTGGGAGGAGCAAATAATTATGGGAAACCTCTGTACCATGATTTTAATGCGCCCCTTCTGAAGCCGGCGGCCACAATAACCTATTTATTCAGCGCGAATTCCCACATTGCGTTTCGCGGTTCGTTTTCTTTTACACAGGTTTCAGGAAACGATAATTTACTCGACTCCTCAGTTTTATTTTCACCGGAATGGTTTCGATGGTATCGTAATCTCAGCTTTCGGTCAAATATCATGGAGGCAAGTGTTATTGCTGAAGTAAATATTCTTGATTATCGTCCGGGAGCAGTACGTGGTGAGCGGTGGACCCCGTATATCTTTGCAGGAATTGGAGTGTTTCATTTTAATCCACAGGCAAATTACGGTGGTACCTGGGTAGACCTTCAGCCCCTTCATACTGAAGGAGAAGGCTTTCTGAAGTATCCTGATCGTAAAAATTATAAATTAACTCAACCAGTAATTCCGGTAGGTGTTGGAATAAAATATAATTTATCAGAGCTATGGACTTTTGGTTTTGAAATCGGAACACACGTCACCTTTACTGATTATATAGATGATGTAAGCAAAACATATATTTCCAGGCAGGATTTCGATGCATTTTTTGCAGACAGCCCGGATGCTTCTGCACTTGCTTATGCACTATCCGTACGATCCGGTGAACATGATCCGGAAGGGGTGCACGGCAATATTACTGCACCCGACCAACAACGTGGGAATGCAGGGCATAACGATCAATATGTAACTGCCCAGATAACTATTGCTTATGTGTTTCCTTTAAACGGCTGGTTTAAATATTATTACCACCAATACTTCCGGTGAAATAAAGTAATAATTTGTGATAAGGGATGACTTAGCCTTTCTTATCTTCATTAAACCTATTCTTCCAGTTCGGGAAAGTATTTTTTAGGATATTCAAAAAATTTAAGCGTTCCCTTTTTTTCATCCGCTTCATCCCATTTATCTAAATTAAATTCAATTACACAAAAGCTACAGGTAGGCATATTATCGATTGATTCACCGGAAAAATAATTTGCTAATTGAGTAATGCCTGGGTTATGTCCGAATAAAACAACTCTTGAATATTTTTCAGACATTTCTTTTATAAAACTTATCCATTCTTCCAACTCCGCCAGATACAATCCGGTTGATTTTAAAATTTTTCTTTTTTTATAGCCAAGTATTTTAGCAAACTCTTTAGCAGTTGCAAAGGCCCGCACAGCCGAGCTTGAAATTAAAATTTCGGGATCAATATTTTTATCTTTAAACACCTTTGCCATAAAGGGCGCATCGTGTTCGCCTCTTTTATTTAAAGTACGATCGTGGTCATCAGCAGAATTGTCTTTCCAGCTCGATTTAGCATGGCGCACTAAGACTATTGTCTTCATTAATATTTAATATTTGATGGATGATAATTGGACTTAATTACGGTCCCGGTATTATTCCCAGGTAATCTATGTAATACCAATATGCGACCGCATATGCAACTATAGAGATGATGAGACCAAACATAAAAAAAGAATAAGCAAAGCGAAGATATTTATACTTCCTTCCCAAAACTTTTCCAAGATTATAAAGGTCGCGGATCATACTGTTATAGAGATAATCAGTATCATTCATTAACTCATTAATTCCCCATTCAAAATCCTGCTCTTTCATGTTATGGAAGTTGCCAAAAAAAAGAAGGTTGGCATGCTTCTTAATTATTTGATCCCGGCTTGATATACCACTTGTCAAACGGGGCCGTGTGGAAAGAATGGCAAACACAATTGTTCCCAGGCAAACTATTAAAAGCACTGCTGTTGGAATTATCAGGTATTTATGATCTTCAAACTTTGAAAAAAGGTTAGATACGGTGAAACCGAGAATAATGGAATTCACGCTAATCATTATGTTGGCTTTGGTATCTGCCATTCCACTGAGTTCCATGTGGTTCCTTATGGTTGTGCGAAACATGGTCTCTACACCGCGATCAGGTTTTTTTGTTTCTGCTGCCTGTTGTTTCATTTTTTTCTTTTCTTCATCTTTTGCCTCTTTCTCCTTTATTTCCCGCAGCATCTTTTGCAGCTCCACCATATGCATGTTTTTTCTTTTCTGATAGGTTAACTGACCATAGGCAGTATGGTATTTATGATGAGAAAGAAACTGCACTTCTGATTCAATCCATTCTGCATCTGAAATAAATTTGCCCTTCACCATTTCCGATTCATGGCGCAGGAAATCTGCGGTTTCGAAATAATTTTTTTGGGCAATGCCCGAAAGATCTGCGTCGCACAAGACACTTTGAAGCAGGCCCGCAGGGTTTTGAGGATACCTTGTTGCTTCAATACATTGCTTGATAATTTCAATTTTCTCAGCAGGGTACGAATGCTCTCTTAAGAAACGCTCCGCAATCTCCAGGCTGGCCTTCTCATGATCATCATAAGTTTCTACAAATCCGCAGTCATGGAACCAGGCTGAAAGCAGTACCAGTTCCGTTTCTTCCTTTGAAAGATCACAGCCTTGTGCAATATCGGTTGTAGCCTCCACCACCTCAACAGTATGATTATAATTATGGTAGAGATAGCTTGCAGGAAGTTTTTCAAGAAGTAATTGGAATACATGTTCTCCTGCCTGCTGTAGTATTGCTGATGATTTTTTTAAGCTTTTATCGCCCACAAATGAATTTTAAGATGGGCAAAGCTAAAAATTTTAAGAAGAAGGCAGATATTCCCCAATACCTGTGTAATGTAATTAGCCTCTTTCGGTTTCAGGCAGGTGAACAGTTTATAATAAAATATGCTTAATTAGTATGCACCAACTTTTTTCGAATATTGAATACCGATTTATTGTTTTACATTTTATTCATTAGATAGAAAGAGCACTCAATCTTAACTTAAGCGCTCTTTTTCTATCGTAGCTCTTTATTAATGGGTAATGATTTTGATGATTTTAATTTCCGACCCGGCTCTTATTTCTGCAAAAACTACATTAGAGACAATATTATTCAATTGTATTTCCTGCACTATTGAATTGGTTTCAAAATAATTTTTTTGAAAAACTGTTCTTCCTAAGATGTCGGACAATCTTATCTGAATATTATTCGATTTGAATGGTATCTGCAGATTAATTAAAAAATTTCCATTATTTGGATTAGGTGAAACAGATACTATAAAATCCGTTGAAACTTCGGCTTCTGCCTCCCTGCAGTTGATTACATTCACGGTAGTATCATCATTTGCAAAACATCCACCGCTTTCTGCAAGTACCGTATAGGTTCCTTCAGCATCGGTAGTGATATTAGGAATGATGGGACTTTGCGTGGATGAAGAAAAATTATTTGGACCCGACCACTTGTAGGAAGCATTAACAAATGGAACTGGCACTGCATTTAACTGGAGTGCGCTTCCCTGACATACCGAACCTGGAGCAGTGGCAGTAACTTTAAAAGGAGGGTTACAATACCCGATTTTTGCAACATAAGGATCATAGAACCCATCGGCACGTAAAGTCATTGATCCGAAGGTGGTGCTTTGTGTAAATCTGCCGCAAATAAACACATCTCCGTTCGGAACTACATCTACTCCTCTTCCTCTGTCATGGCTGGTGCCTCCTGCAGGAAAAGTAGTTATATACTTACCCGTCGTATCATATTTACAAACAAAGACATCTCTTTTTCCGGCACTTGTAAATTTATCGGTTTCAAAAGTTGCCGTTCCCTCAAATCCGCCAATCCAGTAAATATTTCCAAAAAGATCAGCAACAGCTCCGCGGTCGACATCCTCACCCTTTGATCCTACAACGCGTACCCATCGTTCGCCGCCATTCTTACTTATCTTTGCTAAAAACGGATCGAGACTTCCAAATACTGAAACGGTTACGCCTCTAAAGGTAAAGGGCGCCGTAACATATCCAACCAGATAAGGATCGCCATTATAATCAACTGCAACACCCTCGGCGTCATCAAAGGCGGGACTCGCAAATTGATATGCCCAAATGGTATTCCCTCTTGTATCAAACTTTACAAGATAATCATCGGCTTTACCATCTGTACAGGTTAAAGTGAAAGAACCGAAATGTATGGTGTTCTGAAAATATCCACCGGCATAGACACAGTTTCCAATTGAATCATATTTTATGCCTTGCATAGTTTGTATGCCTTTACCGCCAAAAGCTTCTACCCAGAGCAATGAGCCTTGAGGCGAGTACTTTGCAAAGAATATATCAGTATCACCTTGTGACACGAGTACAGTATTACCAAAGTAAGCAGTGCCGAAGAAGACTCCGGATATGTACACATTTCCTTTTTTATCAGTAGTAACAGCACGGGCCTCATCAAAGCCTGTACCTCCGCCCGAAGCTCCCCAAAGGATTTTTCCCTTGTTATCTGCCTTTATTACAAACGCATCTTCTGCACCACGAGAGATAAGGTTGCTAACCCCGGCTTTCACGGTATCGGAAAAATAACCTACCATGAAAAGATTACCACTTTTATCAATTGTTATATCGTTTCCCACATCGTCACCTGTACCTCCAAACTGGTTCATCCATTTTACATTTTTGTCGTTATCAAATTTTCCATAATAAACATCTTGTAATCCCCTTGATACCATTAGAAAACTGTCCCATTTAAATGTTTCAACGAATGACCCAACTACAAAGGCATTTGTCTTTTTATCGCAAGCTATTCCATTGGCTGCGTCGAATGAGATGCTGCCTCCTGATGTAATCCAGGAATAGGTTTGTATCTGCGCAAAAGTTTGGTTCATATATCCAATACAAATTATAAGAATGGAGGTGTAGAATTTTATCAGATTCATATTGTATTTTTTTGTTGAAAAAAATCTTTCGGGATGATTATCTATAAAAATAGTTAATATTTTTTTCAACACAATTAAATTGAGAATGCGTTTGTCGTTTTGCGATTCGATAATTCTTACTAGAAATACCATTCACAAACAATTATTCCGCATATCACACAGACTGCATCCACCATTAACATAGTACCTATTGTATAGCGGGTATTCTTAACATTGACAGACCCGAAGTAAAGTGCTACTACATAAAAAGTGGTTTCAGCGGCTCCTTGAAACAGGCAGCTTAACCTGCCTGTTAATGTGTCGGGCCCATATGTTTTCATAGCATCGAGCATAAACCCCCGTGATCCGCCCGCACTAAACGGTCTCATAAGAGCAACTGGTATCGCATCTATAATTTGCTGATCAATGTACAGCAGTTTTAATAAGAAAGATACACCCTGCATTACAATATCCATCAGCCCTGAGTTTCGAAAAATGCTTAATGCTACCAGCATCGCTACCATATATGGAAGAACCCGGATGCCGGTTGTAAACCCATCTTTGGCACCGTAAATAAAAGAGTCAAAAATGTTTGTGTCTTTCTCTCTGAAAATTTTCTCATGCTTAAATGAATAGACAACAATAGCCAGTATAATAAAAAGCAAAACACCATTGCTTAAGTTTCCTGTAAAATGAAACTTACTGATACCATTTAATTGGCTGATAAAAAAAAGCAAGCCACCGATTACTACGCTGATAATTAATACCGCCCCTATTATTACTGGATTAATCAGGTTGATGCGCTGGCGCAGGCCTACAAAAAATAATGCTGCTATTGTTCCGGCAAAAGAAGTAATGATAGTAGGCAGCATAATGTCAGCAGGGTTTGCAGCATTCATTGCAGCGCGATATCCGATAATTGAAGAAGGAATTAATGTGAGGCCGGCAGCATGCAAGCACAGGAACATGATCTGGCTATTACTTGCCCGGTCCGGGATTTTATTAGTTTCCTGCATACTTTCCATTGCTTTTAACCCGAACGGTGTAGCTGCATTATCCAGGCCCAAAAAGTTTGCAGCGAAGTTCATGGTCATGTATCCATAGGCAGGATCGTTTTCCGGAAGATCCGGAAAAATTCTTCCAAAGAGAGGTGATAAGATACGAGCCATTTTTTCAGTTGCTTTTGAATCGCTCAATAAATTCATAAGCCCGCAAAAAAAAGTAAGGTAACCTATAAGCGGCAGCCAGATATCCAGTATGGTATTTTTGCAGGTTGTAAAAATGCCGTCTGATTTTTGGGTGCCTTCACTAACCTCAATTACTCCTGCATTCGAAAGACGGTATAAAAAATTACCTTTTAAAAATCCTGATTCATTTTTAGCTTTAATACTATCGAAGAATAGAGATTCGGTTAGTTTAAATTCCTGGGAATCCCGTTCAGCCACTATAACAGGTTCACCCTGCTTTCCATTAACAATGCCGGAAAGAGAATATATCTGACCGGTGAGTAAAAGAAAAAAGGCCCAGGCAATACTGCAAACAATAATAAATGTCCAAAACCTGCTTAATGCCATAAGTGCAATATCGGAGATTTTTTAAGTGAGAGTAAAATTTATAATAAATCATTCTATTTATGAACCCATATCTCTGGTTTTTAAAGTGGCCTTTTTAGGTACTCCTTAGGGTGAAAACAATTATCCGTGTATTGCTACCTTTATCTTAATATAAAATATAGAATTATTGAAAGGGATTAAGTGTGTATAGATATTATTTCTATGCCGAAATTATAGTCTTGCACAACGTGATTTTCATTTAATATGAAATTGATTTTAAAATCGAAGCATGTTTTAATGTTTTGCATTGCGGCCTACGCAGTTTCAAACTTTTACCAACAAGCCATTTGCGGCAGGGTCATGCAAACCATCACCTGGGATAAATTCGGGTATTATCTATACCTGCCTGCATTTTTTTATGATGACCCCGCCAGGATTAATCATTTAGACTACTTAGAGAAAACTTATAATACCGGCGGAAACTACCAGGCCATGAAAGCTCCGAATGGCAATTACATTATGAAGTACTCCTGCGGCCAGGCAATCATGTATCTGCCAGCTTTTACTTGTGCACATATAGCAGCCATATTTTTAAGTTATCCTGTTGATGGGCTTTCCCCTCCGTACCAGATAGCTATAGATATTGAAAGTGTACTGGCAGGAATTTTAGGATTGGTATTACTAAGAAAAATTCTCAGAAGGTTTTATCCGGATACCATTGTTGCTATAACCCTTATTGTTGTAGCACTTGCTTCCAACTATTACCAGTACGTTTGTTTTGACAGTGCATTTCAGCATATTTACCTCTTTGCACTTTATGCCATAATTATTTTGTTAACTATTGAATGGCACAAGCAACCTTCTTATTCAAAATCTATTTTTCTGGGTTTGTGCTGCGGCTTAGCGGTACTTACACGTCCTACAGAAATAGTGTGCGTACTCATTCCCGTGTTATATACAATACATTCCAGCAAATCCACATCCCATCGTTTTTCTGTCTTAATGGCAAACTGGAAAATGGTTTTTTTATTTTTTGTTACTGCATTTCTTGTTGGAAGTGTGCAACTGATATACTGGAAAAAGTACGCTGGTTCATGGCTGTATTTTAGCTATGGAGAAGGCCAGACTTTTTCGTGGCTGCATCCGCATGTGCTAAGTGTTCTTTTCAGCTATAAGGTAGGTTGGTTTATTTATACGCCGGTGATGATATTTGCTGTAATCGGTTTTATTACTCTTTACAAAAATCACCTGAATTTATTTTGGTGGGTATTGATTTTTATGGTTGCCTATTTTTATCCAGTAGCTGCCTGGGACAACTGGACGTATGGCGGCAGCTTTTCCATGCGTGCCATGATTGAATCTTACCCAATGCTCTCTTTCTCTATTGCATCTTTAATTGAATTTGTGTTTGAAATAAATATCCTCCTGTTCTTCACTTCCTTTTTTCTAGCAGGATGTATCTGGTTAAACGGCATGTTCTCTTACCAGTTCTACCTCTCCGACAAGGGTTTTTTTGGCGGAGAAACAACTTCGTTCAGATATTATTGGCGAATATTCGGCAAGACTACTATGAACAGAAATGATAAAAAACTTATGGATACAGATGAAGAGATGCCGGAAAAATACGAAAGTGAGCTAAAGGAAATTTATTTTAATGATTTAGAAAACGAGAATCTGCGAACAGATACTGTAAAAGCCTTTTCCGGAAAACATTCTATAATGCTTACTGAAACTAATCAATCTTCTCCGGATATAATGGTTCCAATTTCTTCAGCGCAACATGCCTGGTACCGGGTAAAGGCTAAAGTCTATGCCGAAGAAATGGAGTGGAATACCTGGATGCAAGCTCAAATGATTGTAAGTTTAAAAAATAATGATAAAGAGGTAAAATCAAAAATGATTCGTGTATACCGTATTATAGATCCAGGAAAGTGGGAAGATGTTTTTATTGATATTGATGGCTCTATTCCTAAACCTTATAATTTCTTGCAAGTTACATTCTGGAATGCAAACAGCGGGAAAACTATTTACATTGATGATTTGAGCGTTTCAGAATATAATAATGAAAAATAGATTATTTCAAAACAATTCCGGTTATCCAGAAAAAAACCCGCCGTCCTAAAGTTCTGGCGGGTGAAAGTGGAGCTGGAGGGATTTGAACCCTCGTCCAGACAAGGCCATCATAAGTTTTCTACATGCTTATTCTTTCGTTTATTTTCGAAGAGCGACAGGCGAAAGAAAGCCAATCATCTCTCTTATTTTCTATTTATATCTCGCAGTGAACAAGAAACCAGGTCACCACCAGCCCGACTTTATGATGTTCCGTTGCAGCTTGTCAGGCGCAATCCGCAGGGAACAAACAGCTGAATCCTACATTGAGGATTAGGCAGCCATTGCGTAATTAGAGTTGCCAACTATGGCGTCGGGAGTTAAAGATTAGTGAGCTTGGCTCCCAATGCTCAGCATGCTTGCTTACAAAGAACGATGCTGTCAATTCCGGTCAGCCCCGGTAAAAAGTTAGCTGCAATATTAAGCCTATTTAACGGAATAAGTTAACAGAAAATTTGCTACAGATTAAATAGAATACGAAGAATAATTTAAAGATAATACCATGAGATGGCTTCCTTTGATGTGAATTAACATTCTACATTTGCGTATATTCTATGAGCGAGTTTAAAATTGCCCTTATTCGCGAAGGTAAAACCCCCCCGGACAATCGCGTTGCCTTCAGCCCTGTGCAGTGCCAATGGTTAATGAATAAATACCCGGGTTTGGAAATTATGGTTCAGCCTTCTTCCTACAGATGTTTTAAAGACGAAGAATATGAGCAGGAAGGAATAAGAATAACAGAAGATATCTCTGACGCCGGTCTATTGATGGGTATTAAAGAAGTTCCTGCCGAATTCTTAATTCCCAATAAAAAATATTGCTTCTTTTCACACACTATTAAAAAACAGCCTCACAATCGCGAATTGCTCAAAGAGGTAATTAGAAAAAAAATACAGCTTATCGATTATGAATGTCTTACCTGGGAAAACAATGAGCGCATATTAGGCTTCGGTCATTTTGCCGGAGTGGTGGGAACTCATAACGCTTTTCTCACCTATGGAAAACGTTATAATCGCTTTAATTTAAAACCTGCCCACCTATGCGAAAGCTATAATGAATTGCTGGAACAGTATAAAAATGTAATGCTTCCTTCTATGAAGATTGCGGTTGCCGGTACAGGCCGTGTTGCAAAGGGAGTTTATGAGCTGCTGGAAAAATTAAACCTCAGGATGACTAGTGTCCAAAACTATCTAACTCAGGAATTTAATGAGCCCGTATACGTAGTTTTAAACTCTTCACAACTCTATGAAAGTAAAAATGGAAAACCCTTTAATAAAAATGAATTCCATCACCAACCTGAAAACTATGTATCCGCTTTTTTTCCTTTTTCAAAAGTGACCAACCTGTTTATAAATGCCATTTACTGGAACCCGAATGCTCCTGTCTTTTTTTCTAAAGCAGAAATGCGTCATCCTGATTTCAGAGTAAAAATAATAGCTGATATTACTTGTGATATCAATGGATCTGTTCCTGCTACCATTCGTGACTGCACGATTGAAAACCCGGTCTTTGGATATAATCCTTATTCCGAAAGAGAAGATGTTCCGCACCAGCCACAGGTAATTGATATAATGGCTGTAAGCAATTTGCCTAATGAATTACCGCGTGAATCCTCCGTTGAATTTGGTGATAAGCTTATTGAATATCTATTCGATGATCTGTTATTAAAAGAAAGTGAGATTATAGATCGGGCCACCATAGCGCGGAATGGTGCTTTAGCTGATAAATTCAGCTATCTGAGTGATTATATCAGTTAAGAATTCTCTTTCGAATCAGGAGCTGTTTTGTCTTTACTTTCCACTCATAATATGCCAAAAATAAAAATATGCTTTAGTGGAATGTTCTGTTTATCAATTGTTTTTTAGGGATGGAACGGAGTTTGTATTAATGGAAGCAAATAATTTTATTATGAAATCAGTGAGAATTTTTTTAATGATAATAGGTTTATCCGCAGGAGCAACCTTTATCAGTGAAAAGTCTTCAGCACAAGTAGCTGTTAGCTTCCAGGTTTTCTATGATCAGTTAAGTCCCTATGGCCAGTGGATCCAGAACCCTAACTACGGATATGTGTGGGTGCCGGGTGTTGGTTCCGGATTTACTCCATACTCTACCGATGGACATTGGGTGTTTACTAATTATGGATGGACATGGGTATCTGATTATCCGTGGGGCTGGGCGCCTTTTCACTACGGCAGATGGTATGCTGATCCTGTTTATGGATGGTTATGGGTACCTGCAAATGACTGGGGACCGGCTTGGGTGGTATGGAGAAGATCCCCTGGATATTTCGGATGGTCTCCTTTGGAGCCGGGAATAAATATAAATGTTGCCTTTGGTGGAGGTTACAGGATACCGCGTGAAAGATGGGTCTTTGTTCCTGACAGGTATATTAACAGCCCTGAGATCGGCAGGTATTATGCACCCCGCGATAAAAATGAAACTTTCATTCAAAATTCAACCGTTATAAATAAAACGTATGTGGACAATAGCACGCACGTTACGTATGTATCCGGGCCAGATAGAAATGACGTTCAAAGGGCAACCGGCAGAACTATACAGCCTGTTGCTGTTAAGGAGACGGATAAGCCCGGCCAACAATTAAGTAATGATCAGCTCAGAATTTATCGTCCACAAATTCAGAAATCAACTGGCAATCAAACTCCTGCTCCAAAAAAACTGGTTAACATCCAGGATGTAAAACCTGTTTCTGAAAGAGGTCAGAAGCAAGAAGGCAATAATGTAAATGACAACAGGCAATTGGAAAATGGTAAGAGTATTGATTATGGAAAAAACATAGATAATTCCACGCCGGTTAACAATGGAACAAATGATGACAGGGGAAAGAGTATAGATAATAGCAAGGAGATAAATAAGGAAAAGAATATTAATGAAGAACGAAATAATAACCCCCGCAATCCTCCTGATGCGGAAAAAAAGCAACTACCAGCTCCGCGCGAAAATTCAGCTCCTGCTACGTCGCCGTCAAATGGTAATAATGATCCCCGGACTCCAGTAAATAACAATCCCCGTCCGGTTATGCCATCTACCCAGGATCAAACTCCGGTCGCCTTGCCTCCATACAATAGTAACGAGGTGCGCCCTGATGGTGTAAATCAAAACGAAAATAATACAGTTATTGCCCCGGCAGATAATACCAGCAAGGCGCCTGTATTGCCACCTAAGCCTCTGACCCGAAAAGAAAAGAGAAGGGAAAAGCCAAAAAATAATCCTTAAAATTTAATTTTCAACCTTAAAAAATCTCTTCATCTGAGCAGATGAGGAGATTTTTTTTTTAGACTTCAATTATTTTTTCAAGATTTATAAGGTTGCGCCTTTATTGAAAACTTTTACCGGCATAGTCAACAGTAATAGATTCTCTATGTTTATTTACGTTCGAATAAAAAGTTAAAACTGTAGTTTATTTATGGCTGACAAAAACACTGTTTTGATTATTGGAGCGGGTGCCGCAGGTCTTACTGCGGCACGCGAGCTGTGCAGGAAGGGAAATAAGGTTACCATTTTAGAAGCCCGTAACCGTGCTGGTGGAAGAATAGAAACTGTGCAAAATGATACATTTTCCACTCCCACTGAATTAGGCGCAGAATTTATACATGGTGATTTGCCTTCTACAATGAGATTATTAAAAGAGGCGAATATTTCGTACTACCCTATAACAGGAAAAATATTTCAATCTAAGCAGGGGAAATTTGAGCGGCAAGATGACTTTATTGAAGACTGGAAGATGTTTGAAAAGAGCCTAAAGAAATTAAAGCGCGATATAACTGTATCAGATTTTCTTGAAAAATATTTAGATGAGGAAAAGCACAAGGCTCTAAAAAATTCAGTGCAGCGGTTTGTGGAAGGGTATGATGCCGCGGATATCAGCAGAGCCAGCACTTTTGCTTTGCGCGAGGAGTGGTTAAGCGATGATGATAATTCACAATACAGAGTGAAAGGTGGATATAAAAAAATTATTGATTTCCTTGCTAATGAAAGTCTTTCAGCCGGATGTACCATTCATTTTAGTTCTGTAGTAAAAACAATTAATTGGGAGCATGGCAAAGTTTCTATTGTAACAAGTAAAAATGAAGAATACACTGCGCGAAAAGTAATTATAACAGTTCCATTAGGAATTCTTCAGCAGAATATTTCTTCACCCGATGCCATCATTTTTAATCCTGAAGTGCCTAAAAAAATAAAGGCCGCCCGATCAATAGGATATGGCTCTGTAATTAAAATTCTATTGCAGTTCAGAACGATATTCTGGCAAGAAGATGACTTTAAAAAGCCCGCAGGTAAAAATTTAAAGGATATGGGTTTCCTTTTTTCAGATGCAACTATTCCTACCTGGTGGACACAGCTTCCTTTAAAATCACCTTTGCTTACTGGCTGGTTAGCGGGTCCGAATTCAGAAAAATATAAGGATTCGGAAGATAAAATAATTCTGGATCTGGCAATAGATTCACTCGCTTTTATCTTTATGGCAAACCGTGATAAGATTAAAGATAACCTTGAAGGATGGCAAGTAGCAAACTGGTTAGCTGATCCTTTTTCAAAAGGCGCTTACGCTTATGCAACCTTGAATACCAATAAAGCGAGGAAAGAACTTGTGAAGCCAGTTAAAAATACCTTATTTTTTGCAGGCGAAGCGCTCTATGAAGGAGCCGAAATAGGAACCGCAGAGGCTGCTTTTACAAGCGGATTAAACGTTGCGGAGCAAGTATTAAAGAAAAGAATTTAACGTCACAGAATTTATTTCTGGTCTCCAAACTTATAAGTCAAGCCAACTCCAAATCCCTCTTTAACCTGAGTTCTTGGGCCTGCTGTGCCTTTCTGTGATCCATCCTCATTATAGTCTTTAATAATTACATCATTATCGTAAATTATATTCGTAAAAAATGAAGCGGTAATCCATTTGTTCACTTTCATATTCAGATAGAGATCATAATTTATGTCTGTATTTTTTTGGTAAGAATTAAAAAGAGAGAGCTTGGTTGCAAGATTCACATTTTTCATAATATCTTTTTGCAAAGCGGCAGTAAACAGTGCACCAAATTCTGCACGGGATTTATCTCCGTGTGAAATAAGATTACCGTCCGAATCGTAAATTGCCGGATCGGTTCCATACAGGCTGGCACCGTGTATTACCAGATCAGCAACCTCCTGGTTCCATACAAAAGTAAATTTGGCCGTGGCAGGTGAAAGATAAAAGGAAAGATAGCTTACAGGTTTCCACTCCACACCGATAGAAGCAAGCACATAAGCAGGGGCCATAAAATCAGATGTAACCGTATCAAACGCTGGATTGTAACCGGGAGCAAACTGAGTTTGAAAATTGATCAGCCCGGTCAGGTATACATTTTTAGCTATCTCATGACCATATTTCGTTTGCAGCTCAAGGTGGTCGGTATTTTTTCTCAACTTCTTTTCATACTGCTGTTTAATAACTCCATAGTTTGCATTCAGGTAATTTTCCCATAGGTTTTTTCCACTCTTATAATTGATATATCCATTCGCAATAATGGTCAGCGCAAAGGAATTAACACCTCCGGCTGCCCAATGGCTAAAGGCCGATTGATTCAAAAGCAATGAACCAAATCCGCCTTTCTTCCAGGAAGTATCAACAGAGCTATTTTGAGAAAATGCAAATGCCGAAATGAAAACCAAAAGAAAAACACAGACAGCTAATTTTTTCATAAAATGATTTATTTCAAAAGTCAACCAATTATTTTTTTAAGAGATCCCGGATCTCCATAAGCAGCTTTTCTTCAGTAGAAGGCGCAGGCGGAACAGCTGCAGGAACTTCAGCCTGTTTTTTATGAATGGAATTCAGTGCTTTAATGATGATAAATAAGGCAAAACCGATTATCAAAAATTCAATAGTGGCCTGAATAAACATTCCCCAGTTTATGGTATTGGCAGGTGTTTTCACTGATCCGTCAGGGTTCAATACAGCGGCTTTCAGAACAACTTTCTGATCAGAAAAATTCATGCCACCGGTTATAAAACCGAGAACCGGCATTAAAATATCATTTACCAGGCTGTTGACAATTCTGCCAAAGGCAGCACCTATAATAATACCAACAGCTAAATCAATCACATTTCCCCTTAAAATAAATGCCCTGAATTCTTTTAACATATGTGGTTATATTTCGACAAATATACTAGTTATCAGATACTATTGAATTTATCTATGGCATGGGAATAATAAGATTTGCTATTCATACCTGAGCAGGCAATTCTTTAAATGCATGATCTCCTGCTGCAAATTTTCAACGCGCTTTAACAGATGTGTTATGGCTTCAATTCCTTCTATATTAATTGCCAGGTCGTAATGCAGCCGAACCATTTTCTCCAATTTTTTAAGCTCTTCCGCCGGAATAAAAATCGATCCGTCCTGCACCGTAGCCGTTATTAGTTCATATTTCTGCAAAGAAGTGATGAAGGAAAGATCAATTTGATGATTACTACAAAATTGATCTGCACGAATTAAATCTGTGGAAGACATGCTCTAACAATTTTATTATGATTTAGCTAATTCTACAAATAAGGCTTTTTGGTTTTCCGTTAAATTGGTAGGAATTTTTACGGAGTAGGTTATATATAAATCACCAAATTGTCCGTCTTTTTTATAGATGGGAAATCCCTTCCCTTTAAGCTTTATTTTTTCCCCGATTTGTGTTTCGGGCTTCACTCTCAATTTTACTTTTCCATCCAATGTATCTACAGTTATTTCACCACCCAGCACAGCCGTGTAAAGGTTCAGATCGACAGTAGTATAAAGATCATTCCCTGATCTTCTGAATTTTTGATCATTGGAAATTAAAAATTTGATATACAAGTCTCCACTGGGACCACCGTTTATTCCAGGCGCACCGTATCCGCTAATCCTGATTACCTGACCGTTTTCTATTCCTGCAGGAACTGTAATGCGAATGTTTTTTGCGTTTACTGTTAAAGTTTGCGAATGCGTTTTATAGGCGTCAACCAGGTTAAGCTGTACTTCCGCATTGTAATCCTGGCCCCTGAATTTTACCTGCCTGTTTCTGTTAGAATTACCAAACATGGACTCGAAAAAATCTGAAAAACCTCCCTCGTTTCCGCTATCTGCATAAGTATATTCACTCCTGTTTGCTGATTGCCTGTTTGATTGACGAGATTTTTCATATTGCTCAGCATGCTGCCAGTCACTGCCATACTCATCATACTTCTGTCGCTTGCCCGGGTCACTCAACACTTCATTAGCTTCATTTATCTCCTGAAACTTTTTCTTAGCGTCTTTATTATCAGCATTCAGATCGGGATGGAATTTTCTTGCAAGCTTTCTGTATGCACTCTTTATTTCTTCCGGCTTTGCATTCTTATCTACGCCTAAAGTTTTATAATAATCTATAAATGCCATTAATAAATTTTTAAAAATTACTTAATGCATAATTTTTTTGACAATTAAGTTATGGGTCACATTGCTTCAGATAGCAATTGCTTATGAATAGACATACCTGCAGCAATGCCTTCAGCACATGCTTCCGAAACCATCATAACATCCACCGTACTATCACCCGCCGAAAAGATGCCGCGAATGCTGGTTTCCTGTTTTTTATTTGTACAAACCACACCCTTCGGAGTAAGCTTACACTTCAGATTTACAGGAATATCACTGCGTAATCTTTTATGTGAATCGAAAAACAATACATCACATTTCACTTCTTGATTATTTTCTAAAATAATGGCTTGCAATAATTTTCCTTTTCCTTTCAGGGCTATAATTTTTTCCCTGAAACAGGTAATATTATTATTGTCAAGCAGCTGCTGGTATTCACCATTCAATTTTTTTCCTTCATAAAACAGTATTACCCTGTCACTCCAGCTCGTGAGTGCATATGCGTAGTTTACTCCCTTTTTGCCGGCACCAATTACGCCCACAATTTTTCCCTTCTGCTCATATCCATCGCAATAGGGACAATGTAATACAGAGGACCCGTAGAATTTTTTAATTTCAGGAATAGAAGGCAGAATGTCCCTTACTCCTGTTGCAAGAAGTATTTTACTCGCGGTGTATTTTTTCATTAAGGCATCTTCAATTTCAAAAAATTGTGGTCCCTGTATTACCCGTGTGGCTTTAGCGTATTGGATCTTTACATCATATTTCATTACATCTTTCTGAAGCTGCTTCAGATAAACAGCGGGTTTTATACCATCAAAACCAGGCAGGGCATGAATGCCTGAAGAAGCTGCATTCCGGTAATCCTGAGAGTCCAAAACCATCACTTTTCTTCTGCAACGCGCCAAAATTAATGCTGCGCTTAAACCTGCCGGGCCTCCTCCAATTATAATTACATCCCACTCAGCTTGTTTCCCTTTCATAGTATGTTCTAATGGCAGGCGAAGTTAAATAGAATAAGAGTTCAAAGATGGATTTTGATGCATATTCACCCGGGGGATTCCTTAATAATAAACAAGCCCCACAACTGAAAATCAAATTATGGCTGCTAACCATACATAAAGCAAGAAGCACTGCAGATAATCAGCAGTGCTTCTTAAAAAAAGAGATAAAATTATTGTTTATTAAACGTAATGGTATAGGTATAGTTGATTCCGTTAGTAACCTCAGAATAAGAAGCTTTTAATGTGTTATCATCTAATTGAATTATAGAATAACTGGTGGTGTTATCTAAGGTTAAAACGGTTTCATCGCTGTTAAATGACCAAACTCCGGTAGTGGTTTGAGGATCGATTTGATTACATTTTAATCCATCTTCATCTATTGTATAAGTCTTATTAGTGCTGAAAGTGTAAATATCATCTTTGTTGCAATCTGCAAGCTGCGAATAAAAATCTGTGATTACAGTGCCATTTACATCAATACCCGGACTTACAGTTAAGGCAACAACCTTCCATGATTTATTGGTTAACCTCTCGGTATTGGATACCTTATCTTTTTTACAACCTACAGAAAAAATGATAAGGAGGACAAAAAGAAAAGGCGAGATGCTGTTTAAGGTAAATTTTGATTTCATGTGAGCAGTCTTTAATAATTGTTTAGGAGTGAATTTTGGTTAAAAAGTCGTCAAAGGTATAATAATATGATTTTAGAATAAAAAAAACTTCTTCTTTTTATTTAGAGCTATACGATAATGTTTATTCTTTCTATAGGTATTTTTCATCGTTAAAAGGATAATATTCTACAGCATGTTGCTGAATAATAATATTTTGAAAAACAGGAAAAACCGGACAGTTGAAACCTTTAAAATTACCACATGGGAAAATCGAGATTGGAAGCATTCAGTGATGGCGTACTTGCTATTATAATTACAATAATGGTGTTGGAAATGAAAGTGCCGCATACGGGAGATCTTGCTTCCCTGAAACCGGTAGTGCCGGTATTTATCAGTTACATATTAAGCTTTATCAATATCGGGATTTACTGGAACAATCACCACCATATGCTCCATGCCGCTGATCAGGTAAATGGCAAGGTATTATGGGCAAACACTCACTTGCTCTTCTGGCTTTCACTGATACCCTTTGTTTCAGGATGGATGGGTGAAAACCATTTTACTATGTGGCCTGTTGCTCTATATGGCGTAATATTATTTATGGCCGGTATAGCTTATTATATACTGGCACATTCGCTTATAGATCTTCATGGAAAAACTTCAACGCTAGCAACGGCTATAGGTAAGGATCGCAAAGGAATTGTATCGGTAGTAATCTATGGTATAGGCATCCCTCTTTCTTTTATAAATGCATGGATTGGCCTGGGGCTCTATGCTTTGGTAGCTGCTATTTGGTTGATCCCGGACCGCAGGATTGAAAAGAAATTGCTCCATGAAAGGGAAAACAGGGAGTGAAATTTCCATGATCACGGGTAATACACCGAACCAAATTGATTATCACAATAGCATTGTTCTGCTATCTAAAGTTGGCATAATAATATTAGCTCTTGTTTTCACGGGATCAAGTTTGCAGTTTTGCCTGCCAATGTTTAGTATGGATCTATTATAGTACAGCACCTGTTCTACCATTCATTCAGTCTACCTAAAATGAAAGTTTTGAAATGAAAAAAATTATTTTGCTGATAGAGAAAAAGTTTGAGGTTTTTACCGAAAGGATTTCGTTCTTCCTGGGGCATCCGCTTTGTTTCTTTGCCGCTATTGTAATTGTAGTGGCATGGATAAGCATCGATTTTATGCAATCGAGCTCTCTTCACAGCCTCATCAACGATCTTATTTTTTCATTTACGTTTTTAATGGTATTCATACTTCAAAAAATGCAGAATAAGTTTTCGACCGTAATCAATATTAAGCTCAATGAACTGGTTGCCTCACATGAAAATGCAAGCAACAGGCTAATAAAAGCGGAAGACATGACGGAGACGGAGCTGCGCAAACTGGCATCTTACTATGAAAAGCTTTCTTCCACGTTAGGTAAAGCGGAACCTCTTAGTGCAGCCAGCAGCATAGAGCATGTGATAGAGGAAATGGGAGAGGAAATAGAGGAGCTGGAAGAGGCAAAAAAAGAAGTTCTTGAAAAGGAGAAAAAGTAATCTATTTTGGTATCAGAAAGTTGTCTCCTTTTACTTTTATGTTTAGTTTAAAAAATGCATCCCTTGCAGGCTTATTAATCGCCATTGTTGCGCTGGCAGTGCTTATAACCTGTAAATTAATTTTGGCAGATGGTATCGTTGCAATAGTAGTGCAGGCGATCGCTGTATTGTTAATGATCTGGGCTCGTTTGACTTTTGGTTTTCGGAGCTTTCACGCTTCTGCTGATCCAACTTCAGGAGGTTTAGTAACAACCGGACCTTATAAATATCTCAGGCATCCGATTTATGCCGCGGTCATCTATTTTACCTGTGCCGGAATTTCATCTCACTTGTCTATTCTTAGCGTAATGATGGGAATTGCAGTAGTTGCTGGTCTAAGTATCAGGATGGTTGCGGAAGAGCAATTGGTAGCGAAACAATATCCGGATTATAAAAGCTATTCCGCTAAAACTAAAAGAGTTATTCCTTTTATTCTCTGAATTTTTTTAAAAGTTATCGCTTGGATACATCAGAAAATCAAAATATCATTTTCCCAAAAGGTGAAAGAGCACCCGCAGATTATTTTAACGGCATTGCATGGGTGAATATATTGGTTTCAAAAGATGAAACGGGAACCTACGCAGTGGGCAATGTCTTATTCGAGCCCGGTAGCAGAAATAACTGGCATACTCATGCTACAGGGCAAATTCTCCTTATAACCGATGGCAAAGGCTGGTACCAGGAAAGGAATAAGCCGGCCAGGTCACTTGCTAAAGGCGACGTGGTAGTCATTCCTTCAAAAGTTGAACACTGGCATGGTGCAACGCGCGACAGCAGTTTCACCCATATTATTATAACCAATAACAGTGCAGAAGGCGCAGTGAAATGGCTGGACCCGGTAAGAGATGAAGAATATAATAACCTTAAATAAATAGTTATAAAAAACATTATTTACACTCTTTTTATAACGGTAAATAGTACCCTGCTGATAGCTTCATACTTGTTTCAATCAGGAAGGAAGACAAGCCACCTTAACCAGCTTTCCAAAGTCCGTAATGGTATGTATGGCATATTTTGTACCCACCGCTTGACTACATCACCGGGTGCCAATGAAGCAGATCAGTAATTAACTAAAAAAATCAACCACAAAAGGTTTGGAGGTCTGCCAACCGTTCATCAGATTTGAGGTGCTATGTCCCGCCAGCTAATTCAGCAGTATTATACCAAGCTCGATAAGATCATTCAGTATGGAGGCATACGCAATGAAACTGCCATCCGCGGTGCGTTTCACGATCTTTTAAATCATTATGCGGAGAAGAGAAATCTGCTGGTGGTGGAAGAATGTCCGGTGCAGGGAACGAAAGGAAAAAATGTAATTCCCGATGGTGTTTTAAAAAATGCTTTCCGTCTCGACCTTGGCATCTGGGAAAGCAAGGATGAAGCGGATACACTCAACGATGAGATCGATAAGAAGCACAAAAGAGGTTATCCTTTTTATAATGCATTGTTCGAAGACAGCCGCACAGCGGTGCTCTTTCAATATGGAGAAAAAGTTCGGGAAGCAAATATCCGCGAGCCGGACGAGCTTGATAAGCTTCTTGACACCTTCCTCAATTACCGGAATGAATACATAGCAGATTTTGAGAAGGCGCTGGAACAATTCCGACACGACATCCCTACGATTGTAGAAACCCTGCGTGAAAAGATTGATACAGCCAGCAAGCTGAATAAAAATTTCCTTGCTGCACAAACTTCTTTTCTGGAACTCTGTAAAGCAGAGATCAATCCTGACATCACACTTGCGGACATCCGTGAGATGATGATCCAGCACATTCTAACGAGCGACATCTTCAACAAAGTTTTTGACGATCCCGGCTTTCACAGCCATAACACGATTGCTGCCGAGCTGGAAAAACTTACCGGCATTTTGTTTTCTTATTCTGAAAAGAAGAACCTGCTGATGAGCATCGAGCATTACTACGATGCCATCAACTCTGCCGCGGCGAGCATCACCGACCATCACGAGAAGCAGAAGTTTTTGAAATCGCTCTATGAAAATTTCTACAAAGTCTATAATCCCAAAGCGGCTGATCGTCTCGGCGTGGTGTACACGCCCAATGAGATTGTGAAGTTCATGATCGAGAGCACTGACTATTTGCTCAACAGGCATTTCGGAAAAACACTCGCTGATAAAAACGTGGAGATACTCGATCCTGCTACAGGCACGGGCACCTTCATCTGCGACATCATCGAGCACATACCCAAGCAGCAGCTGCTATACAAATACAAGAATGAGCTGCACGCCAATGAAGTGGCCATTCTTCCTTACTATATCAGCAATCTCAACATCGAGTACACCTTTAAGCAGAAAATGGGCATGTACGAGGAGTTCACCAATCTCTGTTTTGTTGATACGCTCGACAACACGGCAGCCCTTGCGTATGCAGGCAAGCAACATTCGATGTTTGGACTGAGCAGTGAAAACACCAACCGCATCAAGCGCCAGAATGGAAAAAAAATTTCAGTCATCATCGGCAATCCGCCTTACAATGCCAATCAGAAAAATGAAAATGAGAATAACAAGAACCGCGAGTATCCTGACATTGACAAGCGAATAAAAAATACCTACATCGAAAATAGCACAGCGCAGAAGACCAAGATGTATGACATGTATGCTCGCTTTTATCGATGGGCTATGGATCGGATTGATCAAAATGGAGTTATTGCCTTTATAAGTAACCGAGGCTTTATTGATAAGCGTGGATATGATGGATTCAGAAAAGCTATTCAAGAGGATTTCGAAGCAGCTTATATTATTGATACAAAGAGTGACGTAAATGATAATCCTAAAATTGCTGGTACAACTCACAATGTCTTTGGAATTAGAACGGGCGTAGCGATAATGTTTTTAGTAAAAAGAGTAAGTAAAAAAGCTACTTGTACTATCAACTACATAAGCTTAAGTGATGAAGCAAGGAAAGAAGAAAAGTGGCAGTGGTTTCATGATAATCGAATAGAAAATCTTCCATTTGAAAGAATTTCTCCGGACAAGAGCAACAACTGGGTAAACATTGCTGAGAACAATTGGGACGAAATGATTCCAATTTGCTCAAAGGAAGTAAAGACAGGGAAGAGTAAGCAAGCGATATTTGATTTCTATTCACTTGGCGTTGTAACAGCGCGCGATGAATGGGTTTATGACTTTAATGAAACGACTTTAGAAAGAAAAATTAGATTTCTAATCGACTCATACAACAAAGATGTTGCGCGCCATTATGGAAAGATAGAAAAGGGAAAAGTCAAAGACGTGGTTGACTACTCAATAAAATGGACTCGAGCGATAAAGAATGATTTAATAAAAGGCAAGAGATACAAGATTGATAATGAAAAAATCATTGACTCGAACTACCGACCCTTTGTAAAGATGAAAATGTATTTCAGCCGAGAACTTAATGAAATGCAGAATCGAGTTCGAGAAATTTTGCCAGCAGGAACAGGGGATAATTTTTTTATTGCGTTAATGGGAAATGACTCTCCCAAACCATTCATAGTTTTTTCTGCAGACAAAATTTTTGATTACAACGGATTAAGTCCTGCGGCAAATGGGACGAAGTGTCTTCCTCTCTACCGCTACGATTTCACCGGCAACCGAATAGAAAACGTCACCGATTGGGGCTTGGAGCAATTTAGAGAACATTATCTCAACCATGATTCAAATGATTTAAGGATTAACATGATTAAGAATAAACAAAATCAGGGTAGTCATGAAAATCCAATAAATCATGGTTCAGACATGATTAAGAATAAAGACAATCAGGGTGATCATGGAAATCCAATGAATCATGGTTCAGACAGCATCACAAAAGAATCCATCTTCCATTACTGCTATGCCGTGCTTCACAATCCTGCTTACAGAAAAAAGTATGAGCTCAATCTCAAGCGCGAGTTTCCGCGCATTCCTTTTTACGATGACTTCTGGAAATGGAGTGCATGGGGAAAGCAGTTGATGGACCTGCACATCAACTATGAAACAACAACGCCTTATCCCCTGAAAGAAATCACAAGTGACACGAAAGCGGAGCAAAAGAAAAAAGTAAAAGAGCTTTTTGCTAAAGTGGAAGAACCGCAATCGCTCTACGCGCATAAGCCTAAAATAAAAGTGAAGCTGAAAGCCGATAAAGAATCAGGCACGATTGAGATTGATGAACTCACAATTCTCACAGGTATTCCAAAAGAAGCCTGGGAATACAAGCTCGGCAACCGCACGGCCCTCGAATGGATTCTCGATCAGTACAAAGAGAAAAAAACAAAAGACCCAACCATCGCTGAGAAGTTCAACACGTATCGCTTCGCTGATTATAAGGAAAAGGTGATTGAGTTGCTAAAAAGAGTTTGTACTGTTAGTGTGGAGACAGTGAAGATTATTGCAAAAATGTCTGAACCATGATTTGAAGGATGAAAAGATTACCATGATTAAAAAAGACTGAAGGTTGGACACATGCTGGTAAAAAAATCAAGTAATCCTCTAATCCTTTCCATTAAGGTTCAGACAATGATTGAAAAGAATTGAAGTAGTATCTTGATTAAAAAATAAATAATCATGAAATATGAAGACTTAACCCGAAGATTATTCGAGCGGCAATGAAAGTTCATTCTTCATTGGGAAATGGTTTTCAGGAGGTTATTTATCAGCGGGCAATGGAAATTGAAATGCCCTTTGAGGAACTTCAATTCGAGCGGGAGAAAGAAATACCGATCTATTACCGAGATATTCAAATAGTTACACGCCGTGTGGATTTTTTTGTAGAGGGTTTAATTATGGTTGAATTGAAAGCGCTAACTCATCTGGAAGATGTTCACCTGGCACAGGCAATGAATTATCTTGAAGCATATCAAATGGAAATTGGTTTACTGATAAATTTCGGAGCAAAAAGTCTCGACTTTAAGCGGGTACACAACAACAAGCTAATCAACTCATCCTCTAATCCATTCAATCAAGGTTCAGACAAAGGAGAGTTACTACGGTAAGGATAGAGCATGTGAAATTGTCCAGAAGATGATAAATAAAACAAATGAAGTCGTGAAAGCCGACATCTTTATTTGAAACTAAACCTGCTACTTGGGACTGCGCGGTATTGACAAGTCAAATATTCGGAGGCGCTGGGGCGGTTCTGTTCCATTTAAACAGAACAGTCCAAAGGATTTTATATCTCACTACATCGCTTAGACCATTGAGAATTTGTATTTGTAAAGAATGGAATAATGTATGATAACTTTCAGCTACACAGTTAGGTATCACTACAAACGGAATCCTTATAAAGCGGAACGCTATCAATATGAAATTCGCGATTGTACGTTCAAGAGAGCGATAATTCAGCAAGAAGAACTGCTTGAAAACATGTCTAAGAAATACAAGCAGAAGATCAGAAAAGTGTTACCTGAAACACAACAAGAAGGAATTTACGAATTCAAGCAATATAATCGCTTATCGTGTAAGCCCAACGGATATGTGAGAACAATAATGGGCTGGGTAATTTCCGATACTTACAGCGACGCCTACTTAAGTATATGCTACCATTACGATCCATTGATGGAACATGTGTAGATTTTTTCTGATAACCTTCCCCGTATTTTCAATAAAAATTTTCCAATTAGATGGTTCTTCTCCTCGCCCAAAACATAACTTAAATTTTATAAAATACTATTTATAACAGACCTAACAACTATAAGGATTTTATTCTGCACCTGAATTTGACAACTTAAGAAGTATGGATTGTACGATTATGTTAAAATTTTACAGCACTTGCTTCTTTTCACAGGTATTTGAGCGAAATATTTTTACATTGATATACCTTTTTCAGCACTTCTTCTGGTTTTCCAGCGTCGTACCGGAGCACATCGGGGACACCATCTACCATTAATAATAGCGTTAGGCTTTGCCAGCCATTCATGGTTTTGTTCACATTTCCATCGGAGTTTGGTTTTGTTATTTGTATACGTTGAGGATAGACAAAGACCACCTCTTTTTTTTGCCAGATCCTGCATATCATGTATGGTATGCTTCTTCTTGCCTGCGCAGTATGGGCACCAGGATTGGTTAAAAATGATATTTACCGGTTTCGCTTCCCACGTATGCCCGTTCCTGCATTGCCATTTCAGCGGAGTATGTGCTCGGCTATACTTTAAAGAGAGACAAACGCCGCCCCTGTCTTTAGCAACGCGCTGCATTTCAGCGATAGAATGATTATGTCTTCCGGCACAATAGGGGCACCATGTTCCTCTCTTAACGGCAATGGGTATAGCATCCCAGATATGACCGTCTTCGCATTGCCAAGTGATTTTGGTGTCGTTGGTTACAAATACTGATGACAGTAGTTTTCCTCCTCTTTGCCTCGCAATCTCCTGATATACCTTAATATCAGTTCTGCGTTTGTCTGCCGCAACCCGATCAGCACATCGTTTGCACCACCTACCCTTCTGTATTTGCTTCGGAGTTGTGCTCCAGTAGTGTCCCCGTTCGCATTTAAAGTGTAACTTGGTTGTGAAGGTTATATAACGGTTTGACAGGCAAGTTCCGCCCCTGCTTTCCGCAACGGCTTTTAAGTATTGTAATTTTTCCTGCTTCCACTCGTCTTTAGCGCATTGACTACACCAACCACCTTGCCTTACAATTTCAAAGGTTCTTAAAAAAACATGTCCGTTTTCGCATCTCCACGTGAGTGCTGTTGTTGGATTAACATATTCCTGGCTCAGACATTTTCCACCTAAGGCCTGAGCATAGAATTTCATATCACTAATATCATAGAGATGTGCCATTATCAGAATCCTTTTCTAATTCTTTATCAGGCTTCGTGCTTTTCTTAACGTGGGTTTCATTTTGCTTGTTCACTCTGGATTTTTCTATTTCCTTATGCGAGCTAGAAACCTATTGTATATTGATTATCACGCTCTAAAGTCTAGGTAATTTTATCGGCAGTTCGGGAAGGTATTTAGCCATTATGTAATCACTGTTAAAACCTTCAGTAAATCTTATCGTCCCGCTCCATGATTAGAATGTTTCTTCGCGTGTGTTCAAGATAAGCATAAATAGAATTTAAGTCCATGGAGAATATTTTTCTTATCAGCCTGAGAAAAAACGTATTCTCCCTTCATCACGTAACCTTTGCAGTGTTGTTTTGCTTTTGATGCGGAGTTTTCCATTGCCTCGGAAGCTGAAACCCAGCGATCTTCTTTGATCTCGTGTTTTTCTTTGAGCATTATTATCTAAATTAAGTTTCGTGAGGCGAAGAGAATTGAGAAATCCTCATTGAGTGTGGATGATACAAGACGAGGGTTTGTAATAGTTATCCTTTATCCTAACGTGGTACCATTGTGGTACCCAAATAAAAAAAAGCCGAACATTTCTATCCGGCTTTCCTCTCTGTTGCGGAGGCAGGACTCGAACCTGCGTCCGCCTCTGGCGGATATGAGCACATCCCTGAATATTTAATCTTGGTATTTCTTCCGTATTAATGAGTGAATAAATTCCCGCCCAACACCCGATTTTAAAAATTTTTCTCTTTGCATTGCGTGCTTTTTATTGTCATATTCTTCTGTTATTAAAACTTCCCATGGTCTATATCTTATCGCCCAATCTTTGGTGCCCAGTTCATTATGTGATTTTAGTCTTGCCATTAAATCTGAAGTGAAACCTGTATAGGTTTTGTGATACTGCCTCGAAAAAAGAACATATACTGTAAACACAATCCACAATAAAAAATCCTTCGGGAAAATCGAAGGATTTTGTTGCGGAGGCAGGACTCGAACCTGCGACCTTTGGGTTATGAGCCCAACGAGCTACCGCTGCTCCACTCCGCGATATAAGGGTGCAAAGGTAAGGTGAAAGTTTCAGTTTGCAACCGTTTGATAATATTTTATGTGTTAAGTATCTCTCTTGCAATTACCATCTTCTGGATCTCTGAGGTGCCCTCCCCTATTGTACACAGTTTGGAATCACGGTAAAATTTTTCTACCGGAAAGTCTTTGGTATAGCCATAGCCACCAAAAATTTGCACGGCATCGTTTGCAATTTTAACGCAGATTTCAGAGGCATAATATTTTGCCATGGCTGCTTCCTTGGTCATTTTTTCACCGCGGTTTTTTAAATCAGCGGCATGATGGGTAAGCAATTCGGCCGCATTGATCTGCGTAACCATATCTGCAAGCTTGAAGCTGATGCCCTGGAAGTTTGAAATAGGCTGATCGAACTGGTAACGCTCTTTCGAATATTTTAAAGATGCCTCATAAGCTCCCATGGCGATGCCCAGTGCCAGGGAGGCGATGGATATCCTGCCTCCGTCCAGTACTTTCATAGCCTGCCTGAAGCCTTCCCCTGTTTTACCAAGCATATTTTCCTTTGGCACCCGCACATTATCAAAAATTACCTCCGCCGTTTCAGAGGCACGCATTCCCAGCTTATTCTCTTTTTTTCCACCCTGCAGACCCGGTGTTCCCCGTTCTACCACAAAGGCAGTGCTGTTATTTGATGTTCTCGGCTCACCGGTTCTTGCAATTACCACGTATACATCACCGGATCTTCCATGAGTGATCCAGGACTTGGTTCCATTAATTATCCAGTCATCACCATCTGGCCGGGCAGTACATTTCATATTTCCGGCATCACTTCCCGTATTTGGTTCCGTTAATGCCCATGCTCCCAGTGCTTCTCCCGATGCAAGACGCGGAAGGTATTTAGTTTTTTGTTCTGCATTCCCGAACGTTAATATATGACCGGTGCAAAGTGAATTATGCGCAGCCAGCGACAGACCGATGGATCCGCACACCTTTGATACTTCCGAAATAACAGTAATATACTCATGGTATCCCAATCCCGCACCTCCATATTCCTCCGGCACCAGAACTCCCATAAGGCCTGTTTCACCAAACTTCATAAAAAGCTCTCTTGGAAAAGTCTGGGCTTCATCCCATTCCATCAAATGAGGCCTTATCTCTTTCTCACAAAAATCACGCACAGTTTGTCCAATCATCAATTGACTATCGTTCAGTTCAAAGCTTATACCTGGTGCTGCTGCAGCTTCATGCATATTAAAGTTTTTTTCAAAAATAAAAAGAATCCTTTAGAGGTGCAGGGTTATAGTTCAATATATGGAATAATCTTATAGTATAAATCATCAGAAACTGCATCTACATTTTTCAGCTGCTCAAGTGAGGTAAAAGCTCCATGCTCCTGGCGATAGCTCACAATGGTATTGGCAACCGGATATTTAAAATAGGGGTGTTTCTTAAGCATGTCAAGGGTCGCGGTGTTAATGTTGATTTTTTCCACTATAGAAGTGTCAACCATTATGCGCCCTTTTATCTCTTCAAATGTTTCCGGCAACAATCCGTACACTTCCAGTAATTGAGCACTGCTGTAAAAGCCGCCTATCCTGTTTCTGTATTTTATAATGCGGGAAGAAAGTACGGATCCAATGCCAGGGAGCAAATCCAGCTGTAATGAATCTGCCGTATTCAGATCAAGTAAAGTTGTTTTTGTGAAGGTCTTTACAGATTTAATTTCGGAAGTAAATACTTTATTGGCGCCCGGAGTAATATCAGCAGTTCTATTTCTGTTTGGTATTTGAATATAAGGACTTAGTGACTCATATACTTCATTGCTTAATCCATAAATTTTTTTTAGATCCTCTTTCCTGAAAAATTTACCTCCTTTGGAACGATACTTTAATATGGTTCCTATTACCCTGTTATCTAGTCCTAATTTCTTAAAATTTTCTGCGGAAAGAGTATTTGGATCAAAGAAAAAAAATACCGCATTTGCACTTTTTTCATTTTTGAATGCCGGTTTGCGATCCGGTTCGAGAGCCGTCTCCCGTGATGAATTATACTGTTCTTTTGATTCTTCAGCTAATACTTTTTTTTCAAAAGAATCTATTTGATTTTTGAATGGTGTAAAGTCAGGGGCCTTTTCACGATAAAATAAAATTGCCACCTGTGGAAAAAAAATTATAAGAAGAATTGCAACCAATAAAATGATAAGCCCGTTCCGTTCCCAGCGGGTAAACATGAGATATTCCCGTGCAAATTTCTTCCACATACAATGCCTCCTATATAAATGGCATTTTTCAATACGATACAATTCCCACCCATCCGAATATAAGCATTCTCTTAATATTGTTTTAAAAAATATAAATAAAATATTAAAACAGCACTATAACTCTAATTTTAAACCGTCGTAGGCAAGATAAATTCCGGGAGGCAAACTTGCAGAAGTTTCATTATGCAGTCCAAGCTGATGGCTGATATGTGTAAGATATGTTTTCTCAGCACCTATTTCTTTGGCTAAAGAAATGGCTTCTTCCAGGCTAAAATGAGAAATGTGTTTTTCTTTTCGTAAAGCATTCAAAACAAGTATTCGCGTTCCTTTTATTTTTTCTTTTTCTTTTTCATGGATCAGATTTGCGTCGGTGATATAGGTAAAACCGCCAAATCTATAACCAAGCACAGGCAGCTTAAAATGAAATACTTCAACCGGAACCACCTCCAGTGATTTTACAAAGAATGATCGCGAGTCAACTGTTTTAAAATTGATTCGTGGTATTCCAGGGTAATCTGCCTTCTTATCAAAGGCATAATGATATTCCACATGCAATGCATCCTGCACTTTAGACGTGGCATACACATCCATAGGTTTTTTTTGAAAATAATTGAATGCCCGAATATCATCTAGGCCTGCAGTATGGTCTTTATGGGCATGTGTAAGCAGGATGGCATCCAATGTTTTTACGTTTTCGCGCAACATCTGTGTCCTGAAGTCAGGCCCGGCATCAATCACTACCTGATGTCCCTCAAATTCAATGAGTGCTGATGTGCGTAAGCGTTTGTCTTTTTCATCCGGCGATGTACACACTTCACACGGACAGGCAATAACGGGAACACCCTGCGACGTACCGGTGCCTAAAAATGTAACTTTCAAAGCTTAACCTTTTCTGATTTGGCCTCTTTCAAAAATTGTGAAGCCCGTTCACTTAACAGCGATTCATCAATATCCGTCTGTGACAAAATATCAAGCAAACTATTGATCCTGGATTCAGTATCTAGATATTTATTGATCACTATAACTTTCTTATTTTCAAGAATACAGTATCCTGATTTAAAAGTTCCCTTTTCATAGCGCACTGCATAACTACATTCCCGGAAAAGTTGTTCTAATTTTAATAATGTGGCGGCAGAATATCTGAACATTGTCCTAATTTTGAAGACCTCAAAAAGCTAACAGCAAATATAGAAGATTGAGTAAGAACGAAGCTAATCTCCTTAACTATTTATACTTAATTCCATGAATAAAAGCATCCTTATTTTTTCTGTTTTATTTATTGCTTTCATGAATATTAAAGCTCAGGATCCTGCTTTAAAATTTCACGCAGGAGCAGTTGCCGGATTAAACTTTTCACAGGTGGATGGTGATGACTGGGCAAGTTATAATAAAGTCGGTCTGAATGCCGGATTTATTTCGGAGGTTCCTCTGTCGAAGCACTTTTTCGTTTCTGCTGAAATACTGTATTCGCAAAAAGGAAGCAAAAGCCCCACTTACAAAGGTGTTCCGCTTACATTTAAATGGAAATTAAACTATGCTGAAATACCGGTGCTGATTAATTTCCAGGAGAAGAAAGCAATAAACTTCGGCGCCGGTCTATCTTATGCACAATTGCTGAAGGCCCGTGAATTTATCGAGCAACTGGAACAGCCAGATCCAACTGTAGGCATCGGCCGAAGCGATATTGACATACTTGCCAATGCGAATTATCTGATCACAAAAAATTTTCAACTTAATGTACGATTTGCTTACTCAATTTTCGCAATCGGCCATAGAGAAAACAGCAATTTTAAGCGGCATGCATTGTATAACAATTTACTTTCAGCAAGGTTAATGTGGATTATTTAAACTTTACACCGTATAATTAATATCCATCAGTCTCCTTAAAGTTCCATCGGCGGTAGTTCTTATATCTTTCAATTATTTAATTAATCCAAACCATTCCGAGAGTAAATCAATTGTATTAAAAGATTTCAAAGATCTGGACGTAGATATAAGGCTATTTGAAAACCTGAAAAATTGATCTGAAAGCAGCAAATAAAATTGTTTGTCAAAAAACAGGTTGGCAACCGATTTTTCATTAATTAATCTTGCACTCTCAATCGCTTTTATGCAACAACTTCCTGCCACTGACCAGATGTATAATGCCTTAGTAAATAAAGACAGCACCTTTGAAGGGATTTTTTTTGCAGGTGTAAAAACTACTGGAATATTCTGCCGTCCTACGTGTCCTGCTAAAAAGCCAAAGCCCGAAAATGTAGAATATTTTTCTTCAGCGAAAGAGGCCCTTCTTTACGGTTACAGGCCATGTAAAGTGTGTGAACCGCTATTGCTCAATGGCGAAGAACCTGCAGAAATTAAAAATCTTCTTAATGAGCTGCATCAGGCACCACACGTAAGGATTAAAGCTTCTGACTTGCGTGATAAAAAATTAGATCCTGTTAAAATTGCAAGGTGGTTTAAAAAAAATATGAGCATTACGTTTAATTCTTATCAAAAAAGTTTACGGCTCGTACACGCGTATGGAAAAATCAGGCAGGGCGAAAAAGTGACAAGTGCTGCGTATGATAGCGGGTATGAATCGTTAAGCGGTTTCGCCGGTTTATTCAAGAAGCATACAGGGTTTTCGCCGGTTAAAAGCATACACCATCATATCATCTCGATAATCCGGATTCCAACGCCGCTTGGGCCCATGTGTGCCGGAGCAACCGAAGATGGTATTTGCCTTTTGGAATTTGCAGATCGCAGGATGCTGGAAACTCAATTTAAAAGGATTGAACGAATATTTAATGCGAAAGTAATTCCCGGAACCAATACTCATCTTGAGAAGCTGACAAGTCAACTGAATGAATATTTTAATGGTACACGAAAAAGCTTTGATGTTCAGCTATTGCTTAAGGGTACATCCTTTCAAACAAAAGTATGGGAAGCATTGCAGACAATTCCTTATGGGAGTACCGCTTCGTACCAGTTTCAGGCAAAGCATATCGGGAATGCCAACGCAGTGCGTGCAGTAGCCCGCGCAAATGGTGACAACCGGATTGCTATTATTGTTCCATGCCATCGTGTAATTGGTTCAAATGGCATGCTAACAGGTTATGGTGGCGGATTGTGGCGAAAACAATACCTGCTCGATTTAGAGAAGAATTCCCTGCAACTTAGCCTGCAAATGCATTAGGCCTTATGCTATTTTTGCGATTTCTGTAAACACTTTAACCCAGGATTCAGGTAAGGTTGTGTAAAATGGATTCCCTGAAAAATGCGATCTGTGTCTTTTTCTCTTGTCACTTCATTTAAGTCTTCCGCTATTCTTTTTTCCAGTTTAATATTTCCTTCCATCCCTTTTAACGTAATGGATAGAATTTTTGAATAGAGCACAATTTCCAATTTGTCATTTGTAGCAACGGAAGTTTCTACACTTGGAAAATCAGGCAGTTTAAAGACAATTACTGCGCTTGCATCAATTAATTGATATTGATACGTGGTTTTATTTTCCTGTTTTATATAATCACTTTCTAACCTTCCGTCCATAAAAGAAACAATGCTTTGAAAACTGGAAAAAGTTGCAGGAATTAATGGTGTAATTTCAATTTTCTTCTCTATAGCATTGGGACGAATACCAAGAAAATACTGGTTCCAAACACGCAGATATTCTGCATTCGACCATGCCTGCAAGAAGGTTCCGGATTTATTTGCCCATGCTGATCCTGCTCCTGGTAAGGCATCCATATTCTCACTGAGGCTGCCAACAGCACCGGTCATTAAAGCCTGCCGGGTCATTCCCTGAAACAGATTCCATGATGGGGCTATTTGCTCAAACTCTAATAATCGTTGTATTGCAATGCCATTATTCCACACCCAAACAGTACCATTGTGATAAGCTTCATCCTTAGGGTAATATTCAGGATATTCATGGAAAGGATGGAAGTTGGAATCTGTTTGAGCAAGAGAAGCAACACCCCACGGATACACCAAAGCTTCCCACGTTTTCCTCGTCAATTGCATCCTTAATGACCTATCGTTTATTAAAGCCATTGCGAAAAACTGATTAGGCCGCACCGTAAAATCGGGTGATCCATCAGCGTGAAGATGATCTGCCATCAATTCATTTCCTGTACTATTAATAAAGTCATTTATAAAATGGAATTGTAAATTTTGGGCCATTACTTTCCATCGCTCTGCATCAGTTTCCTGTTTCATAAAACGGGCAAAAAAGCTCCCTTTTATTAAGTTTTCATACCATAACCACTGTACATCATTGGCGCGGTTACCTCGTGGTGAATAGGGTACTTTACCATCTATTTTGGCATCCATCCAGGTGTCGGCCTCCTCATGAGTCAAATATCCTTGTATGTCAACCCAGTATTTTAACGGTCCTTCAATTGACCGCTGAATAACGGGATACAGTTCTTTTATCAAAGAAGTATCACCGGAATACATCACGTATTCATACAGCGCCATTACAAAGCGGGGCGTTCCATCAGTAGTATTATAAATTACGTCATCGGGTCTAATGCGGTTGGGTACTCTGCCAAAATTTTTGCTAAGTGAATCTGAATTTTGGAAATGAGCAAAGGCAGTTAAAATTTTTCGGGCAGTTTTAAATTGACCCGTTACAAGACAAGCACCCGCGAGAGAGATAAAAGTATCCCTGCCCCAATAATCGTTAAACCATGGCAGCCCGGCATAAATACCATCACCGCTCTGGTGGGTTATTAATTGATCCAGTGTTAACGTAATCCATTGTAACGCTTTATCAGTGGATGAATCGCTGGATGTAAAAGAGCCGGCAATAAGGTGCTCCATTCGCAGCCGCCTTTCTTCTTTCCAATCAGTGTAATTATTTCTTGCGTGAATAATAAGGTGCTTGGCACTTTTAACGCTTTCAGCATATACAATAAAAAAACCTCCGGAAGTTTCATTACTCTCAAGGTAATTATTGATCTCCTTCAATGGAGCTGGATGAATTGGCGCAATAACCAGTACTGCGGTTGGAGCTTCTTTTGGAATATAAAAGGCCATGTTTTCTTCCGTGTATAGAAAGCCTGATAAGTATCCTTCTATAGAAAGACCTATTGAATTTCCTCTCAAATTCGCTAATTCGATAGAGAGAACATGCTTATTATCGAACATCATAAATGTTTCTTCCGCATCAGGAAAATAACGTTGTAATCTGTCAGGATATACCGTTATCTGGGCTTCAGCGCGCTGTAGCGGCTTGCCATCAATATATAGCTCATAGTCCTGGAAAATCCGATGGGTACCAATATTCCAACCTGAAAACCAATCATCATTTACCTGTTTATGAGTTCTACCATAGAAATATGCAGATTGCTTATCTGTATAGGAAAATTCCCGATTTTCTAAAGGGGTTACTGTTATTCCAAGGTGATCCAATAGCTTACTTTGGGCAAAGGCAAATTGATTCATAAACAACAGGAATAAAAATTTTGGTTGTGCAAGTTTATTATGCATAATATCTTAAATGCATTAAGGATTCTCACAGTAAATCAACAGCAAAAATCATAATCGGAATTAGCGTTGGTAGTTCTCTTAATTTTACTCATTATTTGCTATCAATTTATAATGTCGGCTGATATTAAAAAAATCTTATTACAGTTTATAAAGTTTTACTTATTCTGGCTTTTGATTTTTTTTATAAATCGGGGAACATTCATTATTTTCTTTCATCAAAAATTTGCTGATGTACCGCTTATTGAAGTAATGCTGAGCTTCTGGAACGGATTGCGGCTCGACTTTTCTGCTTCCAGCTATTTAATTGTTATTCCTCTTTTAATTCTGATTACTCAGCAACTTTTTCGGTTCTCATTCGCTGGCAAATTGCTCACTATTTATTCGACAATCATACTGGCCTGGCTGGCATTTCTATGTTTGTTTGATATAGGAATCTACCGGGATTGGGCTACCAAAGCAAATGCCCGTGCCTTTGCCTATCTGAAACAAATGAGCGATGCCATTGAGTTTACAGATTGGACATTTATTATTCTATCAGGACTGATCTTTTTGGCGCTAATGGTTGCGGGCTGGAAACTGTATAAATATTTTTTTCAAAATGAAAGATTTACTTCAGCTGAAAATTTAACAAAAAAAATTACGGCAATTTCTGTTTACCTGCTGCTTTTGCCTGTTTTATTCCTTGGAGTCAGAGGCGGCTGGCAGTTGATTCCGATTAATGAAAGCAGTTCATACTTTTCAAGACATCAAATCTTAAATGATGCAGCGGTAAATACATTCTGGTATACCAGCAAAAACTTTTTGCAATATGGAAAATCATCAGAGGAAAACCGTTACCACTATTTTTCCTCCTTAGATGTGGAACAGAAAATAAATTCTTTATATAACACACAAAACGATTCTACTATTTCGGTTCTGACCAATAACCGGCCAAATATTGTCTGGATCATTCTGGAAAGCTTTACTGCAGATGTAATTCAATCTTTGGGTGGTGATACAGGGGTAACTCCTAATATGGACACAATCATTCAGCATGGGTTATTATTTAACAATATTTATTCCCAGGGCTTTCGTACCGATCAGGGCCTTGTTAGTTATCTGAGTGCCTTTCCTACTCAGCCTGATTTCACAATCATAACTCAAACGGAAAAGCTGCAACATCTTTCTTTCATTCCGAAAATTTTGGATAGCATAGGATATCATACTTCTTTTTACTATGGCGGAGAATCAGGTTTCGCGAATATGAAGACCTACCTGATTGATGCAGGAATTGAAAAGATTGTAGATAAATCATCTTTTACTTTAAGCCAGATGAGTGCCAAGTGGGGCGCCCATGATCAATATGTTTTTGAGAAACAGGCAGCTGAAATGAATATTGAACAGCAACCATTTTTTTCAATAGTGCTTTCATTAAGCAGCCATGAGCCTTTCTTTATTCCTATTCCTTCAAAATTCCCGGGGAAGAGCGAACCGGCACTTTTCAAAAGTGCCTGCTATTATACGGATCAATGTCTGGGAAATTATTTTCGTTCAATTAAAAATACCGAATGGTATAAAAACACATTATTCATTTTAGTAGCGGATCACGGCCACAGATTACCGCGCAACCGTGAACTGGATGAGCCGGGCAGGTTTCACATACCGTTTATACTGTTCGGCGATGTTTTAAAGCCGGAATACCAGGGGAAGCAGTTGCGGATGCTTGGAATGCAGCTGGATATAGCAGCTACCTTATTATCGCAGCTTCAAATAGCTTCTTCTAATTTTGAATGGAGCAATAATCTGTTAAACCCTTACAGAAATGATTTTGCCTATTATTGTTATGATTCAGGGTTCGGATGGATGCGGGACAAAGATGCCATCACCATGCGATTTGATAACAAGTCAATTACCTATCACCCAGTCGGGAACAATAATTCTATTAGCGTCTCAGAATTTAACAACGGCAAAGCCTTTTTACAAAAACTGATGGAAGAATTCAGCAATTATTGAAGGTAAGACCATAGCAGTACTAAACCAAAGGAGGAAGCTCTGTTTCTTTAGGTATGCTCAGAAATGGATTCATTATACTATTAATCTACCCTGTCATTTCCATGCAGAAAACCGTTATTCTTTTTCAAAGCCGGTAGCTTATCTTCTGATTGTTCAACATAGTATGGTGATAGATTAGATTCATTTGAGGGTTCTACATCTTTTAAATTAATTCCCCTCCTCAAATAGGCAGGCTCCTTTTCCATTTCATTCATTGCAGACGGGTTCTGCAGTTTCATGCTGAGCCCTCTTAATTTGCTAATGCGATCTTTTGCTGCACTGCGTGAAATATCCGGATTTTCCGATTGCGATGTTTGCTGTTTCTGAATAAACTGCATTCCTGATTTTTCTTTCAGGACAAAATCTTCCGAAGGTTTTTCCTCCTGGCCAAACGCTTCTTCTTCATTTTCTTTATTTATATTTTCTGCCGGGGTAAGATCAAATGTGAACGGAAGCTGGTAATTAATAACCTCTGCTTCTTCTTTAGGTTCTGTGTTTTCCAGTGGCTGTAATTTTATATTTCTAACCGAAATATGCTCCTCCTTTATTTCGGGCTCGGCTTTTTCAGGAACAGGCGCTTTAGACACTGACTCGTCAAGAGTAAAGCGGATGCGATCTTTTTTTGATAAATCTTTACGCTGCGCCCCATGTGTTTCAAAACCAGTAGCAATAACGGTTACACTAAGTTTTTCACCCATGCTTTCATTAAAGCAATTTCCCCATATAATGTTTGTCTCATAGCCTGCTTCACGCTGAATATATTCTGTTATTTCTGACACTTCATCGAGTGTAACTTCAATAGTACCGGAGGTGATATTGACAAGAATATTTTTTGCTCCCTTAATGTCATTATCATTCAGGAGAGGAGAATTTAAAGCGGCCTCTACTGCCTGTATTGCACGCCGTTCGCCATCAAACGCTGCCATGCCCATTATAGCCACCCCACTGGTACGCATTACCGTATTCACATCTTCAAAATCCACATTCACGTATCCGGGCACTGTGATGATTTCTGCAATACTCTTAGCAGCATTGGACAATATATTATCGGCCTGAGAAAATGCAGCGCTTAAAGTAAGATTACCATGTATTTCGCGGAGCTTATCATTAGAAATTACCAGCAGTGTGTCTACATGATTTTTCATTTCCGCAATTCCATCCTGCGCCTGTTGAAACCGGCGCGGTCCTTCTGCTGAAAATGGACTGGTAATTAACCCTACGCTTAATATTCCCAGCTCTTTTGCCACCTTAGCAATCACTGGCGCTGCACCCGTTCCAGTTCCTTTGCCCATTCCTGCTGTAATAAAAAGCATCTTTGTATTAGGTTCCAAAAAAGCCTTTATCTCATCGGTTGATTCCATAGCAGCACGCTTTCCCACCTCAGGATTCATACCTGCGCCCCGGCCTTCAGTAAGGTTAAGACCAAGCTGAATTTTATTAGGAACAGGGCTCATTTCCAGAGCTTGCTTATCTGTATTAGCCACTACAAAATTTACTCCTACAATGCCTTGCCGAAACATATGGTTTACGGCGTTTCCCCCTCCACCTCCTACACCAATCACTTTTATAATCGACGATTGTTCGCGGGGCAAATCAAATTGAATACTCATGAGAGAAAGTTTAAGTTAATGTATATGGTTTAATGCTTTTGTTTGAATTGACAGATTTACCCGACCAGCGGCTATTTAAAATCTTCATCAATGTCATCTATAAAAAAATCTTTCGCCTTTGCAAAAATTCTACCGACAAAGCCCCTTTTTTCATGTTGTAATTCCACTTCGTCAGGCTGCGGATGCAGCGCTGCCTCGAGGGCAGATTTTTCATGACGGTAATCAAAGTCTTCAAATCCTTTCAATATTAAGCCTACACCTGTTGAATACATGGGATGCTTAACTACATCGAGCTTGAGCGGTGCAAGGTGTTCAATCGGTAAACCTATCCGCGCATCGAGTCCTGTTATATATTCAACAAGCTGCACGAGGTTTTTCAGATGTGCTCCTCCGCCGGTAACCACTACTCCTGCAATCAATTTATTTTTATATCCCGAAATATTAATTTCCGAATCAACGTGTTCCAGAATTTCCTCCATACGGGCGTTAATGATATTGGAAAGATTGCGGACCGAAATTTCTTTCGGATCACGACCCCTTAACCCGGGAATAGAAACAATCTGGTTATCCATAGAAGCGTCGGAAATTGCACTTCCAAAACGGCACTTTAAAATCTCCGCCTGGTTTTTCATTACCATGCATCCTTCTTTGATGTCTTCAGTTATGCTATTGCCGCCAAATGGAATTACATAAGTATGGCGAATAATACCATCCTGAAAAATTGCTATGTCTGAAGTTCCACCTCCTATATCAACTAATGCCACACCCGCTTCTTTTTCTTCCTCGCTTAACACTGCGGAGGCTGAGGCAAGCGGCTCCAAAATCATATCCACCATGTGAAGGCCTGCTTTTTCCACACACTTCTTTATATTTTGCGCAGCACTGATTTGTCCTGTTATAATGTGAAAATTGGCCTCCAGACGAATGCCTGACATGCCCACAGGATCTTTAATTCCCATCTCATTGTCCACAATATATTCCTGCGGTAATACGTGAATGATACGATCCCCGGGATTTACTACAAGCCTCTTCATATCCTCGGTCAGTTTCCGAATATCTTCTTTGCAGATTTCAGTATCGAGATTGTCCCGCACCAGTATGCCCCGATGCTGAAGACTTTTTATATGCTGTCCTGCAATTCCCACATACACATTCCGGATTTCTACACCAGAACTTTCTTCGGCCTCCTTCACAGCCCGTGCAATGGCATCCACCGTTTTATCAATGTTAGCAACTACACCACGGGATACTCCCAATGATTCGGATCTTCCTAAACCAACAATTTCTATTTTTCCATAATCATTTCGCCGCGCCACAATTACACAAATTTTTGTGGTGCCTATGTCAAGTCCTACAATAAATTCAGAATTCATATTTTCAGTTTATGTTATGGAGTTGGTCTGTTAGATTTAGTGGAATCACGTTGCGCTAAGAAAGTACCGGTTTTGACAGGATCCCGTTTTTCACAAAACACTTCATTTGTATATTTTAAATTGATGGTTTTATAATCCGGCCAGCCCAGTCTGTCCATTCCCTCTTTATAAAAAATTTTAAGCTTATTAAATTTTTGCTGCAGAGAATCTGTGTCGCCAATTAAAATAGTTTGATTGCCCAGCAGCGGAATTAATTCGAATTCTTTTTGAGTGTTAACTACTATTTGTTCCGTTAGTGAAGAGAGAAAAGAATCACTTTGAACATAACATGCCAGAATGAATAGTTTTTGTTCAGTCACTGAATCGATGGTGTTATGATTTTCCGGGCCTGAAAAAATACATCCTGTTGCTACAGGCACTCTCGCTGTAAAGTTATTCGAGACCGGCATCTTCATCGAATGATCATCAATGTAATAACTCACACCCTGATTGTTGATAACACGTAATACAGGCTTGCGCTGTGTAACGTTAACATCCAGATTTCCGGAAGTATTCACAAAAAGTTCTGCATGTTTTACCCATGGGTTAGACTGAATGGTGCGTTCCAGATTTTGATAGTTCAATTGATCAAGGGAAGCTGATTCAATATTCACCCGATGATCTTTCAAAATTTGAAGGATATCATTGGGATTTACGAATAGCATGCCATCACTTTGATCCACATTTACAGTAATCGTTTTTAATTTTAAATTTTGTTGCCTAAGCAAGGCTGCACCGCTTAAAATCATCACTCCACAGCCGCAAATGATCCAGGCAACTGTAGTAAGAACTGTTCGTATTTTCGGCCAAAATTTTCTCATAAGATTCATGGCTGCTGTGCTGCTCCTTGTTGCAAATAGTTTTTGATGTCAGGAATCATCTGGTCGATATCTCCGGCACCAAGGGTAATTACCACTTCTAAATTTCTTTTTCTTAATTCATTTAGTAAATTCTGTTTCTCACAAACGATCTTACTTCCTGCAGAAATTTTATCAAGAAGCATATCTGAGCTTACCCCGTCAATTGGAAATTCTCTTGCAGCATAGATAGGTAAGAGGATCACCTCATCTGCAAGCGAAAGCGCTTCGCCAAAATCATCAGCAAAATCAAGGGTACGTGTAAATAGATGAGGCTGGAAAATACAAGTGATCTTTTCCGAGGTAAAAATCTCTCTTACTGATTTCAGAATTGCTTTAATTTCTTCAGGATGGTGCGCATAATCGTCAATGAAAATGGTTTTTCCTTCCGTTATTATAAACTGAAACCGCCGAATGACACCCTGAAATGTATTCAGTGCCTGCCTGATTTCCTCAACGGGTATTTTAAGTTGTAAGGCAACTGCAATGGCAGCAATAGCATTCTCCACATTGTGCCTTCCTGCAATTGCAAGGTGAATATTTGTTATTTCGGCAGAAGCGCTTTTGAAATCGAAGATATAAGTCCCTTCTTCAATCCTGCCGTTAACGCTATAGTAATCAGCCGATCGATCTTCATTCTTTGCGGAACGCTGTACAACACCAGGTTCATTGGAATAATAAAAAATGGTTGCAGTGCTGTCCATAAATTTCAGGAAAGGCAAATTTCTTTTTGTGATAAGAAAGCCTGCGGGTTTTACCAGTGTGGCAAACTCTCCATATGCTCTTACCACTTCATCCTTCGATCCGTAGATATCCAGATGGTCAGGATCACAGGACGTGATGACAGCGATATCAGGGCATAGCTTTAAAAAAGATCTGTCAAACTCATCGGCTTCAACAACTATCGTTTTATTTTTTCCCGCCAAAAAGTTGGAGTTGTAGTTAACAGCAATACCACCCAGAAATGCCGTGCAATCGTATCCCGATGATTTTAAAATATGGGCTATCATAGTAGTGGTGGTGGTCTTTCCATGAGTACCGGCTATAGCTATCGTAAATGAATTTTTTGTTAGCTCTTGCAGCAAGTCAGCCCTTTTGATAACATGATAATGGTGTTCTCTGTAGTAAGCGAGCTCTTCATGATCAGAAGTAATTGCCGGTGTATATATAATAAGGTTTGCGTCTTTAGGAATCAGGTCAATATCTTCTTCAAAATGAACCGAAATACCTTCCTGTATTAATTCATCGGTTAAAGCGGAAGGTGTTTTATCATAACCGGAAATTTTTTTTCCGTTTAAATGAAAATACCTGGCAAGGCCACTCATCCCTATGCCTCCAATACCAATAAAATATATGCTGTCAATTTTATCAAGATCCACTATTGATCGTTTATTGTTTCTGCATTAATCTCTTTATTAATATTCACCATTTTAAACACTTCACGGGCAATGTCTTCATCTGCATGCGGTCTTGCAAAGCGGTTTATATTGTTCTGAAGCCTTTCCCGTAAGGTCTTATCCTTTATCAGTTGTAATGCGGCATTCACCAGTCTTGTTTTAGCTTCTGAATCTTTAACCATTATAGCTGCTTCGTTCTTTTGAAGAGCTATCGCATTTTTAGTCTGATGATCTTCAGCAACGTTCGGTGAAGGCACAAGCACGCATGCCTTTTTCGCAACACTTAGCTCAGCAATCGAAATAGCTCCTGCCCGGGAGATTACAACATCGGCCACCGCATATGCCAGATCCATTCGATCAATAAATTCATATACTTTAACCTGCCCCGGATATTGCAATGCGGCTTCTGCGTTTACGTTATAATATCCTTTTCCGGTTTGCCAGATTAGCTGCAGACCTGTACTCATTATTTCGCTAAGCCCCGAACGAACTGTTTCATTTATAGTTCTTGCGCCAAGGCTTCCTCCTATTACAAGAATTGTTTCTCTCTCTTTGTTCAGACCAAAAAACTGATATGCTTTTTCACGATTTCCTTCCAGATGCAAAATGTCTTCCCGGACGGGATTTCCTGTAAAAACAATTTTATCCATTGGAAAAAATTGTTCCATCCCTTCAAACGCAACACAAATCTTTTGCACTCTTTTTCCCAGAAGCTTATTAGTGATTCCGGCATATGAATTCTGTTCCTGAATTAAAGAGGGAATTCCAAGTACTGTCGCAACAAACACAACAGGAGCGCTTGCATAGCCACCCACGCCTATCACTGCCTGGGGTGAAAAATTATTAATTATCGTTCGAGCCTTATTCAAACTATCAATCAGTTTAAATGGTAATAAAAGATTTTTCCATGTCCACCTTCTTTGCAATCCTGCTATAGGCAATCCCTGAATCGGGTAACCAGCTTTCGGTATCTTCTCCATTTCCATTTTCCCAAGTGCCCCGATAAATAAAATTTCTGCCGAGGGCTCACCTTTTTTTATTGCATTTGCAATAGCAATTGCAGGAAAAATGTGACCACCTGTGCCACCGCCAGTGATGATCACTTTAAGCGGCCTCTGCATTATCTTCTTCATTTTCCTGTTCTACATTTCTGCTCACACTAAGAATAATCCCAATGGCAATGCTTGTAAACCATAAGGATGTTCCACCCATGCTCACCAGAGGAAGTGTGACCCCTGTTGTCGGCAATAAATTAACTACTACTGCCATGTTTATTAATGCCTGCACTACCATACTAAAGCTGAGCCCAACTGCCAGCAATGCTCCAAAGGCCCCCGGACTTTTAACAAAAATTTTTATGCATCTTAAAAGAAAAAAGAGGTAAAAGAAAATTAAAGCGGCTGCACCGATAAATCCATATTCTTCCACAATAATGGCATATATGAAATCAGAATATGGGCTGGGTAAAAAATTTCTTTGTGTACTGTTACCAGGACCTACTCCAAAAATTTTCCCCTTGGCAATTGCAATTTTTGATTGCTGAACCTGGTACGCTTCATCATTTTTTCCAAAGAAATCCTGTAGGCGGCTTATCCAGGTATCTATTCTTGTATGAAAGGAAGTAAAAGTTGCAATCAATACGATGATCCCAAGCAGCACAATACCTGCAAGCAGCATAACCATAATATATTTCATGTTTACTCTCCCAATAAACATCAGGAGCAAGCAGGTTGCAAAAAGGATGGCTGCGGTTGAAAGATTAGACGGAGCAATAAGACCACAGATAATCATCGGTGGGATCATTACAGGAAGAAAACCGGTTTTAAAATCTTTGATCGTTCCCTGGTTTTTGGCCAAGGCACGGGCGAGATACATTATGAGAGCTAATTTTGCGAGATCAGACGTTTGAAATGAAACATTCACAACCGGAATGGTTAGCCATCTTCTTGCATCATTAATATCCACTCCAAATAACAGAGTAAGTAAAAGAAGCGGTACAGAAATGTAAAGCAGTAATTGAGCAATCCGTGAATAGTATTTATAATTAACAGTGTGTGCAAGAAACATGAGAAGCAGGCCAAAGAGTATCATGCCACATTGTTTAAACATATAATACTGCATATTGCCACCCTGGTATTTAAAAGCAAGAGATCCGGTAGAGCTGTACACGGCGAGCATAGAAATAATAGATAAAAAAATAACGATCAGCCAGATATACCTGTCCCCTTTGGTACGTTCGAAAATTTTTTCCACCGGAGTTGTAATAGCAGACATTCCTTATTTATTTAACAACGTTTCATTTTTGTTTATAATGATCTTACTGCTTCTTTAAACTGCCTTCCCCGATCCTCGAAGTTTTCAAAGAGATCGAAGCTGGCACATGCAGGTGAGAGCAACACACAATCGCCATTTGATGCAAGGCGGTATGCTGTATTTACGGCATCCACCATACTTTCCGTATTTGCAATTAAATCTACTGACCGGGCGAAAGCCTCGTGAATTTTACGGTTATCCAATCCAAGACAAACAATTGCTTTCACTTTTTTTCTTACCAGGTCGGTAAGCAGTGAATAGTCGTTTCCTTTATCTACGCCACCCACAATCCAAATAATTGGCTTTGCAATACTTTCTATAGCATACCATGCTGAATTTACATTCGTAGCTTTTGAATCATTAATGAACTCAATTTCATGAACATCTGATATCCATTCGAGGCGGTGTTCCAAAGCCTGGAAATCTGAAAGTGACTCCCTGATAATTTCTTTCCGAATATCCAATGCCTGAGCTGCAATGCCTGCTGCCATGGAGTTGTATAAGTTGTGCTTTCCGTGTAATCCGAGGTGGAAAAGAGACATACTAAATGATTTATTTTTTAGTGTGAAAATGATGTTGTTGTCATTGTCTAGGCAGGCTCCCTGTAAGATTTCTATCTCCTGTGAAAAGCTGACTTTTTGTGAAAAGATGGAATGGCGGCTAAGCGCTTCCTTAGTAGCTGCATCATCAAAGCAGTAAATGAAATAATCATTCGCTGTTTGTTTTTGCGCAATGCGAAGTTTTGCATCTGCATATTCTGTGAACTGATAATGATAGCGGTCAAGGTGATTATCACTAAGATTGGTGAGAACGGCGATATCAGGTTTAAAATCATAACAATCATCGAGCTGAAAGCTGCTTATCTCAGCCACATAGTAAGGTGTATCCCGTTCTGCAACCTGCTTTGCAAAGCTTTTTCCAATGTTCCCTACCAGTGAAACATCTAAACCTGCTTTCTTGAGGATATGGTAGATGAGCGAGGTGGTGGTTGATTTTCCATTTGTACCTGTAACAGCAACGATAATTGATCTGGTATAACGGGATGCAAATTCAATTTCAGAGATGACGGGAATATTATTTAAGCGGACCGATTGCATTATTTGCTCTTTCTCAGAAATACCCGGGCTTTTTATTATTTCATTCGAATGGAGTATCCCGGCTTCGGTGTGTTGATGTTCTTCAAATGGAATTTGATTTTCTATCAAAATCTTCCTGAATTTTTCTTTTATTATTCCTTTATCGGAAACAAAGACATCATAACCCTGCTGTTGCGCAAGTAAGGCTGCTCCTACCCCACTTTCTGCTGCCCCGAGGATTGTAATTTTCTTCATTCTTATTGATTATTTAGTTCCGGATTTTAATTGCATTCTGTTCCATTTCGCTATCTTATTTTTAACGTTACTATGGTAAGCACTGCAAGAAAAATTCCTACTATCCAAAACCGTGTTACAATCTTTGGCTCTGAATATCCCAATTTTTGATAGTGATGATGTAAGGGAGCCATTTTAAAAATTCGCCTGCCCTCTCCATATTTTCTACGGGTGTATTTGAAGTAGGCCACCTGCAGGATAACCGAAAAGCTTTCTATTAAAAAAATGCCGCATAGGATGGGTATCAGTAATTCTTTTCTTACAACAATTGCCATAGTTGCAATAATTCCCCCGAGAGCAAGTGAACCAGTATCGCCCATAAATACCTGTGCCGGATATGAATTGTACCACAGAAATCCAATGCACGCTCCAATGAATGCCGAGGCAAACACTAGCAGCTCACCTGTGCTGGGGATGTACATAATATTTAAATAACCTGCTGTGAGAATATTGCCGGATACATAAGCAAAAACTCCAAGCACGGCACCTATGATTGCAGAAGTACCAGTAGCTAATCCGTCAATTCCGTCAGTTATATTGGCGCCATTAGATACAGCAGTGATGATGAATATAACAATGAGAATATAAATGATCCAGGTACAATCCGGATAATCATCCCCCATCCACGCAATGAGTCTTGAGTAATTGAACTCGTGGTTTTTTACAAAAGGAATAGTAGTTATTGGAAGCCTGGCATCTACATACCTCGAAGCAACTTGTTGTACTTGTAAGGAATCGGCCATTACAAGAGGTACCGCCACATTACTGCTGACCAGTTCTCTTCTAACAACAACATTATGGTTGAAATAAAGAATAGAGCCAACGATAATTCCTAAAACGATTTGCCCTACTACCTTAAATTTAGCGGCCAGTCCATGTTTATTTTTTTTAAACACTTTGATGTAGTCATCCAGGAAACCAATGAAACCAAGCCAGATAGTAGTTATAACCATGATGATTACATATACATTTTCCAGCTTAGTAAAGAGAAATGTTGGAATAAGAATGGCTGCCAGTATAATTAAACCACCCATGGTGGGGGTACCCTGCTTCTCCGATTGACCCTGCAAGCCGAGATCCCGAACGGTTTCACCAATTTGCTTCCTGCGTAAATAGCTGACAAGATTTTTACCATAAACAAGTGAAATCAAGAGGGAAACAATGACGGCCATCGGAGCCCTGAATGAGATATAATTGAAGAGATTCGCACCGGGCAAATGGTACTTTAAATTCAGATAATGAAACAAATAATAGAGCATTTCTATTTGCCCATTTGTTTAAATGATTCCCTTAGCACCTGCTTATCATCAAATGGATATTTTACACCCATAATCTCCTGATACTTTTCATGACCTTTTCCCGCCAGCAATATGATGTCACCCTTTTTTGCAAGGGATATTGCGGTTCTGATAGCCTCTTTCCTATCAGAAATTGCAAGCACTTTTCCTATTTTTTGAGGTATAATCCCACTCTTCATCTGGTCCAGAATAACATGCGGATCTTCTCCCCGGGGATTATCGGAAGTAAGAATTATCTGATCACTTAATTCACTTGCTACCTTCGCCATTGCAGGGCGTTTTGTTACATCACGGTTGCCTCCACAACCCACCACCGTGATCACCTGCTCATTTCCGGTTCGTATATTTTTGATTGTGATCAATACTTTTTCGAGCGCATCCGGGGTGTGCGCATAATCCACAATTGCCATGATCTTATTCGCCTCACTTAAAACATAATCAAAACGTCCCTCAGCGGGTTGCAGCTTGCTTATTACTGTTAGCACCGGAATTTTTTCCTCTCCAAGCAGTTTACTGGTTCCGTAAATAGCCAGGAGGTTATATGCATTAAAATTCCCTACAAGAGGTGTATAAACTTCTTCCCCTTCAATCTGAAGAACCATTCCATGAAAAGATGTTTCCAGAATGCGTGCATGAAAATCTGCAGGTGAGTTCAGAGCGTAGGTATATATTGTCGCTTTCGAATTTTGAACCATCACATTCGCGCGCTTGTCATCGGAATTTATTAACGCAAAGGCCTGCGGAGATAAGGCATCAAAAAGTTTCTTTTTAGCTTCCAGATACTCAGGAAACGTTTTGTGATAATCAAGATGATCGTGGGAAAGATTTGTGTAAACAGCCCCCGTAAATTTTAAACCCGCCACACGATTTTGATGAATAGCATGTGAGCTGGCTTCCATAAAACAATGGGTGCAACCGTTTTTAACCATGCGGTGCATCAATTCACTTATTTGAATTGCATCAGGAGTAGTATGGGTTGCAGGAATTATTTCCTCTGCAATCCGGTTTTCCACTGTAGAAAGCAACCCGCATTTATAATGCAATCCTGAATAGAGGTGATATAGCAATGTTGCTATGGTCGTTTTTCCATTCGTTCCTGTTATGGCAATAACCTTAAGTTTCCCGGAGGGGTTCTCATAAAAATTTTCAGCGATAATGGCCAGTGCTAATGAACTATTCTGAACTTTTATATAGGTAATTCCCGGCCTCGTCTTTTCAGGAATAATTTCAGAAACTATTGCCACAGCTCCCATATCAATTGCTGACTCAATGAATTGATGGCCATCTGCAGCCACTCCTCTTGCAGCAATAAATAAGGATCCATTATTTATCTTCCTGGAATCGAAGCTTATGGCATTCACATCAATATCAGTTGGGCCTGCTACGGTTTGAAGCCGTACTTTATATAATATGTCAGAAAGCTTTTTCAATCATTAAGAGTTATCGTAATCTCTTTTCCTTTTTCTGCCAATGTTCCCGGGTTCAAACTTTGAGTGTATACTGCACCAGTTCCGTTTATATTCACATGCAGTCCGCAGTTTTCGAGTAGGTATATAGCATCGCGCAAACCCATACCACGTACATCCGGAACCTGAGGCGTTGAGCGTATTTTATTTTTACTAATGAGTGCATCCATATTAACAGAAGCTTCAAATAAATCTCCTTTACCGGGACCAGCGCTGCCTGATAAACCTATAGATTGAGACACCTGCTGAATATCTGTTTGAAATCCTGCTTTCACGGCCGGTGTACCCGTAGTAATTGGAATGTTCCTTATCCCTGGATTTATATCAAGATCTGTTGCGTATATTTTATCAGATAATTCTTTAAACACCGGGGCTGCAACCAACGCTCCATAATAAATACCTTTTGATGGAGCATTTACAACCACTATACAGGAGTATAAAGGATGATCAGCCGGAAAGTATCCTACAAAAGAGGACTGGTAGATTCTTTGATGATATCCATGCTTGTCATCTGCTATTTGTGCGGTTCCTGTTTTTCCGGCTATAGAATAATCAATGGTTTTTATGTTCCTGGCGGTTCCGCTATCGACCACAGACTGCAGCAAAATTCTAAGAGAATTTAATGTATTATCCGAACAAATTTTTTGGTTAATTACCTGGGGTTCGAATGATTTAACCGGTTGCCCGTATTCCTGAATTTGCTGTACCAGGTAGGGTTTCATCATAATACCCTTATTCGCTACCGCATTATAAAGTGTGAGCAGCTGCAATGGAGATACTTTCAGCTCATAACCAACTGACATCCAGGGGAGCGAATACCGGGTAAATGTTTTGTCTTCAGTATTTTTAATGTAGGGTTGCTGTTCGCCGGGAATTTCAATGTTAAGCTTTTTGTTCAGACCCAGATCCCTCAGATGCTGTAAGTACTTTTCAGGGTTGCCATTATAATACTGATATACCAATTTTGAAATTCCCACATTCGAGGAATGTTCGAAGGCAGATTCAATCGTGACCCGCCGCAGGTTATGGTGCTCTGCATCACGCATTGTCTGGTTCCAGTATTGATGAATGCCTGACTCCAGGTCTACGGTATCCTTAATATTTATGTATCCATCTTCCAGCAGCGCAATCATAGATGCAAGCTTGAAGGTGGACCCGGGTTCATGGCTTTCACCTACCGCATAATTATAATCTTCAATATAGTATCCGTTACTTTCACGCCCGAGATTTGCAATAGCCTTTATGGCACCCGTTTTTACTTCCATCACTACGGCACAGCCATGGTCGGCATTATTGGCTATTAAAGTGCGTTCTAATGCCTTTTCAGCTGCATCCTGCAAATCGACATCAAGGGTTGTAATTACATCTTTTCCATTTTGAGGATCAATCTCATTTTCATCATTAATAGGTATAAATTGCCCTCCTGAAACTTTTTGCACCAGCCGTTTTCCGTAAACGCCGGTAAGATCCCCATTAAAAGTTCCCTCCAGGCCTACTGGTTTAACCGATACATCACGCATATATCCAATGGTCCGGTTTGCCAACTCCTTAAGAGGGTATTCACGCTTACTTTGTTGTACCGTAATCAATCCACCTTTAAACTGTCCCAATCTAAAAATCGGAAACGATCTGAGCGATTGTAACTGATTATACTTCACCGATCTTTTGAGAAGGAAATACCGGTCGCCCCTGGAGCGTGCGGACACCAACTGTTTTTTATATTCCAAATACGATTTATCCCCGAACAATTTCGAGAGACATAGAGATAGCGAATCGATGTTTTTCCTGAAAATATCTTTGCTTAATCCATCCGCCTTTAAATCCATTCTAATGTCAAAAGCAGGCAATGATGTAGCCAGCAGGCGTCCATCTGCGGAATAAATATTTCCCCGTTCTGCCAGCACAGGCAAATATTTAGTGGTAACACTGTCTGCAAGGGCACGGTAATATTTACCTGCAACGTTCTGTATATAGAATACCTTCCACAAAATTGCAGCACTTAATAACAGGAGGCAGAAATAGGAAAGCCCAATCCGCCATGATATATCCCGCTTGGTTCCCATATTACGGAAGCACGATTTTTGCCGGTTGTTTATTTAATTCCTTCAATCCACTGCGCGCTGCTACTTTTGCTACCTCTGATTTTTTGCTCACAAATTCCAGTTCTGATTGAGAGGTCATATAATTCCATCGCAGTTCATTCATATCAGTTTCCATTTTGTTCAATTGCAAAATATTTTTTTCAGAATAATGTGCATTCCCGATGTAAAGCATTCCCAGAAAAGAGATAAAAAATACAAATGGCAGTGTACGTATTATCGTCTTATGGTGTACGAAGCGACTAAAGTCAAGCGATTCATATAGCCAGTTCCTTTTAGAGAATACCGTCTTTTTTTCTTTTGGTGTGGGTATTGGTTCTTCTACCGTGATTGGTTTTCTCTGATTACTTACAGCTGCCATAGTTTATTTTTAATAGATTAGAAAAAAGTAATCGTATTATATTTTTTCTGCAATTCTTAATCTCGCGCTTCTAGATCTGGGGTTTCTTATTAATTCCTCCTTGCCGGGAGTTATTGGCTTTTTGTTTAGTGGCTCAAAATATTTTTTTATGGTTCCGAAATCATCTTTCTCCAGTTCGCCCTCCGTATTCCCCGTACGAATAAAATTTTTTACAATCCTGTCTTCCAGGGAATGATAAGAGATTACTGCCAGTCTCCCACCGGATTTCAAAACATTTTTAGATCCCATGAGCATTGCCTTCAATGCTTCCAGTTCGCCATTTACTGCAATACGTAAAGCCTGGAACAGCTGGGATAGATACCTGTGGGAATTACCCCTGATACCTGATTGAATTGATTCCATTAAATCTTCGATGGTATTTATTTCCCTTTGATTGCGGGCTGATACAATTATTTGCGCCAAAGTTTTTGCATTGCGCAATTCTCCGTATTCACTAAAAATTTTTTGCAGCTGATTTTCATCATAGGAGTTAATAATAGCAGCTGCTGAAATTTTATTCCGCTTGTCCATACGCATATCCAGAGGACCTCCGAAACGGTGTGAAAACCCTCTTGCCGATGTATCTATCTGGAAAGACGAAACCCCCAGATCGGCAATCAGTCCATCTATACTTTGTACATTATTTACCCTTAGCATATTTTTCAGGTACCGGAAATTCTGATGAATCAATATCAGCCGATTATCATTTATTGTATTTTTAATTGCATCTTCATCCTGATCGAACGCAAACACTTTACCGTTGTCCAGTCTGTTCAAAACTGATTTGGTGTGTCCTCCGCCACCAAAGGTGACATCAACATAAATTCCATCTGACTGCACATTCAAACCGTCTATGCACTCTTTCAATAGCACAGGTTCATGATACAACATACTTTGTAACACTACTTTGCAACCGTTATTAATCTTCCCATTACTTCTTCTGCCAGCTTAACAAAATCACGCGGCTCTTCATCCATCTGTCTGTGATATAATTGTTCACTCCATACTTCTATGCGGTTTGCATAGCCTAAAAGCAGTATATCCTTTTTTATATCAGCATATTCACATAATGATCTTGGCAACAGCATTCGGCTCGTGCCATCCAGCTCAACTTCAGTGGCGCCGCGAAAAAAATACCTGGCGAAATCACGATTGTTTTTAACATACAAATTGAGGCGATTAACTTCTGCACTGATATCCTGCCAGTCATGAAATGCGTACATGGCCAAACACTTTTCAAAGCCACGGTGGATAATGAACCTGTTTTTTGCTTTCGCCGGAACCTGCTTCTTTAATCCACCCGGGAAAAGAAACCGTCCCTTATCATCAAGGGTACAGGGAAATTCGCCCAGGAAGCGGGTTTGAGCCATTAAATAGATTAAGTGATTTCAAAAGTAAAAATATTTTTACACTTTCTACCACTTTTTACCACTTGTGGATAAAAATAAGTTTAATTGTCATTTAACTTATACTCTGGAATATGAAATGGCAAATCGTTACGAGTAGTTACAAAGGCTTTTTCCGCATGAAGAGCAAATGATCAGACCTACGCTAAACATCTGTTGCCCCATTAAGATGGGAACTATCTGATATAGTATTCCGGATTGCCTGTGCTAAAAGAGGTGCTGCAATGTTATCAGCAGCTACAATAAGTTTAGCTTGCATATAAAATGGTTCGCGCTCGGATAATTTGAAAATTATATAATCCAGCAAGGTTTCATCTTTATAACTTTCCAGTAGTGGCCTATGAGATCTTTCAAGCGATAAACGGTGCTTGAGGACGGTTGGGGAAACATTCAGATAAACAGTGATACCATGTTTATTCATCCAGTGAATACCATCCTGAAAGCATGGCGTTCCGCCACCTGTAGCAATCACTGCGTTTGAAAAATTACTCAAGGATTTAAGAGTGGCCGATTCTATCTCCCTGAAATAATCCTCACCTTTTAAGGAAAATATATTAGTAACAGAGGTATTCTCCTTTTTTTCAATCAGCTCATCCAGATCTATAAAGGTTCGCTGCATTAAATCTGCCAGCTCCTTTCCCAGGGTACTTTTTCCGGAAGCCATAAATCCTATGAGAAATATCCGCGAAGCTGTATTTAAAAGCGCATGAAATTGCATCGTTATAAGAGATGAGTATTTCCAGATTCAATCGGTCCGCAAACAAACATTAAGTGTCCTTCAATAATCAACCATCCCTTCAGTATTACCTGGTTAAATATTTAATATTTACTTCTTCAAATGCAGGGATATCGTTATAATGCCATTGTGCGAGAACCACAGGACCTTTTAGAAGAATCAATCCGGGATTAGAGCGGATAATGGTTTTTAATACGGTGCCGTCTGCATAGTAAAAGGGAAACGCTGCATTTAAATTATGCCTGATAGGATCAAGAATATTATAAGGTGTAGCCGTCAGCCCGGTAAATGGAATATTATGCTGCTCGCAGGAAGATGAAAGCTTTTCAATCTTTGCAAATGATTTTTTATTTGCAGTTTCCATATCATAAGCTACTATCCAGAAATGGTAATTCGGTTGATCCAGCACCTGCGATGTAACATCATTGTTATCATTATCCCAGACATGAAAGTCGGTAATTGCAGGTTTATCTCCCTTAACAATAATTTCACTGTTGCTGCTTACAAAATCATGGTTATTCATCCATACGGAATCCTGCCATGGTAAAGGTTGTAACCCTTTTGCTTTCAACATTGCATCATCCCCGCTTCCGGATGCCATTACATACTTTTCCTGCTTTCCGGATGATTTGTCTTTGTATGTTAAAATAGTTACGTACTGATCAGGCTTTTTGCCCGGGGGCAAGGTCATTTGCTGCCGAATATTGTTCCCGGCTTTGTAAGCTCTGAAATCTATCAAAGGCAAGTGGCGATAGCAGTACAGCGTAAAGAATATTCCGACTGCAATAGTGAGTCCTGCGATAATATTACCCGGCATATTTCCAAATACCGGTATTATTGTTTTCCTCGAAAGAAACAGCAAAATTACCAATATCAGCAAAATCACATCTTTCCAGAATGTTTCAGAATTAGTAAGCTTAATAGCATCTCCAAAGCAGCCACAGTCTGTAATTTTTCCTGTGATGTACGAATATGCTGTAAGAAACGTAAAGAATATTATCAGGATCAGCATCAGCCACATCGTAAAATTCATCCGGATTCCAAAGATGAGCAAGGCACCCAAAATCATTTCAAGGGTGCTCATGATCATTGATAGATAAATCGCAATGCCATTTAAAAATTCGAAGTGGAATACCTCGAAATATTCCTGAAGCTTATAAGAAAATCCAAGCGGATCGTCGGCCTTTACAAATCCCGAAAAAATAAAAAGCAATCCAACGGAAATACGAAGAATCCATAGAATGATTTTCGATGCTTTCATAAAAGTTTCATCTCATGTAATATTGTTCGAATTTCTACCTTATTGTGAAGCGTGTTCCCTGATTTTAATAAGCGCAAAAATAGCGTAATTGATTATATCAAAAAGGTTTGCATCAATACCTTCCGAAGCCAGTGTTACACCTTCATTTTGCGAAATTTTGCGGATTCGCAAAACACGCATCATAATTAAATCTGTGAAAGAAGATAAAAGCATATTACGCCATGCCTCTCCGTAATCGTGATTTTTTGCAAGCATCAATTTTTTTGCCTCAGCAATTTTTTCATCATACCATTTTATAAGCTGACTATGATTTATCTCTTCCTCTATTTGTGCTCCAATCTGCAGGCGAATCAATGCAATCACCGAATAATTCACAATCCCTATAAATTCACTGTCCATTTCTTCATCAATTTTTTTTTCTGCCAGGTGGTCAATAGTCCGTATCCGCTGCGCTTTAATAAATATCTGGTCTGCCAGTGATGCAAGCCGAAGAACCCTCCAGGACGTGCCGTAGTCATTGGATTTCTTTTCAAATACATTTCTACACTGCTCTATCGCCGCATCAAACTGCCGGCTGGTTTCACTTTCCAAGATTTACGGATATTTTTGAAGAACATTGCATTGCTGAGGAAGCAGAAGTAAATTCTGACATTCTAAATATTTGGCGCGGATTTAAAACTAAAAAATAATGGTTGCGAAAAATACAATCTTTTCACCTAAAACCACGCTCAATTGTAATGGGAAGTTACTTGATATTTCATCACCCAAAATAATGGGAATCATTAACGTAACTCCTGACTCATTTTATGATGGAGGATTTATAAACAATGAAAAAGAATTATTGCTGCTTTCCGAAAAGATGTTAAATGAAGGTGCTTCTATTCTTGATATAGGAGGAATTTCTACACGGCCAGGGGCAGATTCAATTAGTATAGAAGAGGAATTAAATCGTGTTATTTCATCAATTTCTCTTATTAAAAAACAATTCCCGGGGGTGATCATTTCTATTGATACCTACCGGTCAAAAGTGGCTGAGGAAGCAATCATCCATGGCGCTTCAATGGTTAACGATATTTCTGCGGGCTCATTTGATGCAAACCTTTTTGAGACAGTAGCCCGCTATAAAGTTCCTTATATACTCATGCACATGCAGGGAACTCCGCAGAGCATGCAGGAACAGCCGCATTATGAAGATGTAGTGATGGAGGTCTTTGAATTTTTTAAGCAAAAGATTTTTGAGCTAAATACGTTGGGCGTATATGATTTGCTTATTGACCCCGGCTTTGGGTTTGGAAAAACGATAGCTCATAATTATCAGTTACTTAAACAGCTCTCTGTATTCCATGTTTTTGGTTATCCCATTCTTGCAGGGCTTTCAAGAAAATCTATGATTTGTAAAGTTTTGAAAGTTGATCCGCCGAAAGCACTTCCTGGAACCATTGTATTAAACACCATAGCACTTCTGCATGGTGCTACTATCTTAAGAGTGCATGATGTGAGGGAAGCGAAAGAAACTATTAAATTGATTGAAGCTATGAATAATGATGGTGTTTAAAATCTTTACTTATGAAATTGGAATAATAGAAGTCATTGATTTGATTTTTGTTCTTATTCTATTGTATCAGTTGTACCGTCTTGTAAAAGGCACATTGGGCATTAATATCTTTTTTGGAATGCTCATAATTTACTTCGCCTATATAGTTGCACGAATATTGAAACTGGAAGTGTTGTCGGGTATTTTGGGCCAGTTTGTGAATGCCGGTGTTATCGCTTTATTGATTGTTTTCCAGCCGGAAGTCAGAAGGTTTCTGCTTCAGATCGGGAAGGCAGGTGTAAGCGACCGGGGTAACTTATTTGATTTATTCAGAAAGCGAAACCAAAAACGTTCGCAGCAGCAGGAACAGGATATAATGGAGATTAATAATGCTGTACAACATTTTTCCGACACTAAAACGGGTGCATTACTGGTTTTCTTTTCTGCCTTCAAATTGCACGATCTAAATAATGCGGGAGTTAAAATTAACGGTGATATATCAGCAAAGCTCCTGGAAAGTATTTTTGTAAAAACCAGTCCACTGCATGATGGAGCCGTTATTATTTCGAGAAATAAAATTGTTTTCGCAGGAACAGTTTTACCACTTTCAGAAAGTGCCGATGTTCCGGGACGTGCAGGTCTTCGTCACCGGGCAGCCATCGGAATTACAGAACATACGGATGCAATCGCTTTGATAGTATCAGAAGAAACAGGATATATTTCCTATACCATAGATGGAAAAATAAAGACAAATATATCTGAGGACGAGATGCGCGCAATAATACGGGAGGCTGTAAAAGAATGAACTGATCAAACAGGCCTAACGGTTGAATCCTGCTTTGATTTTTCCTGTATTTCTTTTAAAATCTCATCTGGAGTTTTACCCAAATTTTGAATTTCCAATTGTACATCCCTTGTTACTTTCGGATTGATGTTTGAATACTTACTAAGATATAGCTGATATTTTTCTTTTGCTTTATTAAGGTTGTTTAAAACATTGGCGTATAAAAATCCCTGTAAAAAAACCGCATTAGGTGCTTCTTTTGAACTGGGGTATTTTTGATATACCTGCTCCAGTGTTGTTAGAGATTTGGCGAAGCTGCGTTGTTTTTCATAAATTACTGCCAGCTGGAAAAGATATTTGGATGCGAGTGAATCCTTTGAATAGAATTGTACAAACCGATTAATCGATTCCTCCGTTTTTTGAGTTCTGGCTGAATCGATGGTACCGTTCTCTAAATATTTATTTACTGAATCTATAGAAGCATTGATCTGAACCACCTCTTTTTCTCTCGCCCGTTCACAGCTTATAAAAAGACTTAATACCAATAAAAATAAAAACGTGCGCATTCTTTTTATTGCAAACCTAATTCAATATAAAATAAACTCAAAAGGCAGTTCGCATTGTAATTACGTAAACAGTTAATTTGCCTTCATAAATTTAAACAAGGTGAAATTTTTTTTGTCTTTATTACTACTGTGCCTTTCAGCTTATGGATCAGCGCAAAACAGCTGTTTCAGATTTGCCACCATGGAAGATATCATTATAGATTCATCTAAGAAGGTTGTTTGCAAATCCTGTAACCTGTACCAGACTTATGTTCCGGATACCCTTCATCCCGAATTAACGCCTGAACGCGTGGTCCGTATAAATGTTCATGTAATTCAGGATGCAAAAGGAAAACAAAATTTTTCAGAGGATGAGGGCCGCCTATGGGTAAAGCAGATGGTTGACAACGCTAATGGACGATTGTCTAAAAATCAAAAAATGAATTTACCTGCTGGTAATACCACGGCTGTTTTGCCTGTTCCCTATCGTTATCAGATTACAGGTGAGCCCGGATCAACAGGTGATGATGGAATCTATTTTCATCGTGACGATACTCTTTTTTCAATGAATAAAAAAGGAAAATATAATGTGTACATACCATATCAATATGAAAAATACGGCATTCAGAAAGGGCATGTAATCAACATTTTTTTAATTGAGCATGACCCTGACAGTTTAAAAAGCCATACCTACCGCGCTACTAATGATGGAATTGGAACCGGCCCATGGGCTAAAATTGTCGGCAGCTACTATCTGTGGAAACATCCGAGCGGAGTAAATGCACAGGGTGATTCTATACGTTTTGACTTCTGGAACGCTGCGGCCCTGTTAAACCATGAATTGGGTCATTGCCTGGGTTTATCCCATACCTGGAACAATAATGATGGCTGCGATGACACACCTCTGAACCCGGGATGCTGGAACTTTGGCAATCCTCCATGCGATCATGTTTCAAATAATGTAATGGATTATAATGCTTACCAGAATTCTTTTACTCCCTGCCAATTAGGTAAGGAATGCTATAATTTTTCAAAGGATGGTACACAGCGCAACATGCTCGTACAGGATTGGTGTCACTATGATTCCTCCAGGACTATTACTATCAAAGCTAATGACAGCGTAGAATGGAAAAAATCTATTGATCTTTTTGGAGATCTTATACTCTTAAGAGGATCCACTTTAATTATGCATTGCCCGGTATCTATGCCTCCCGGATCCAAAATAATTTTACAAGGTAAATCGAAGCTGATTTTAGATGACTGTCAGCTTACCTCGCGATGTCCTGATAGCAGGTGGAGTGGGATTATTTTCCCAAAGAGGAAAAAAAATCAACCAATAATAATTTTAAAAAATGGATCAACTATTGAAAAAGCTGAACACTATTCAACTCAATAATTTGTAATCACTACTATTTAATCTGACAGACAGTGGACTTTTTTTGTTGGATGTGGAAAACGCGAACAGCGTTTACCACATCATAATAATAGTAAAAAATCATGATGAAGATTTTTCAAATTGTTTTTATCCAGCTCCTTATCTGTTGCAAGAGTTTTACTATCGATAAAAATTAGCAATGGTGTTTTGCCAAAGCAGTATCTGCCACTGTGTGGTCGCTGAGTGTTATAAAACTTTATGTACTACTGCCCAAATGATCAACGTTCTATTAAGTTTTTTGAATCAATAAGCGCAAAGGGAGAATTATTCTAGAATCATTTTTTGAATTCCATAAAGTGTTCCCTGTTCAACAGTTACCAGGTACATCCCCTTTGATAAATTACTCACATCCATTTCACGGGTAAAAGATTTACCGGTTTTACTAAACGATTGCTCATATACTTTTTCACCAAGCATATCTGTTAACGAAATCTTCAACATATTCTCATTCGCATTTGCCAATTGAATGATTACATGTTCTGTTGCAGGGTTCGGATACAAAATGAGAGATGCCTGCGAATTCGAGATTGCATTAATTCCAACAGGATCACCTGCATACTTATAAAGTCCCTTTGAGGGATCTCCTCCATTGAATCCCCCTGCCCATCCAGTCGTGGTGTTTAAAAAACTCAAACAAATCATTGAATTGTGTCCATTTCGATCCACGTAGTTCCGTGGTCCGTACTATATGAAGAACCGGGTTCATCATCGAAATAGAAGAGCAAGTTCCACTCGCAGGTAATAATCGTATTTGTTTCAGGTATAGCTTCAGCAGAAAAGCCACGAGGATTGCCTGTGTAACTTGCACTGTTCCACGTGAGCCCGCCGTCTGCAGTTATCTTAAATTCATCGATATCAATGGCTATGCCATTATTTTCATCCGTAAAAGCGATATCCCAAACTAAGCTCATCCCTGTAATGGCGGCAGTCCATGTATAACCTTTGTCTGTGGATTTATACACTCTTCCCAATTGTGTACCAAACCAAATTGTATTGCCGGTAACCCAGTAATCTTCACTAATTCCAACCTCACCGCTAAGAGAAGGAGAAATGTTAACTTCAGGAACACGCACCCAGTTATCTCCGCCATCAATAGTTGTATAAATTTCAAAATAACCACCATTGGGATCACCCATACAGAACCCGCTGTCAGTCGAAAACATATGTACAACATTGGGAAAACCTGAGGGCGCTGCAAATTTGGCTGTTGTTTGATGTTCCCACGTTATCCCCCCATCAGCAGTGTGAAAGATTCCTCCCCCACCAGTGATAGAATACATGGCAACCCATGCTTCATCTGCGCTAATAGCTGAAATATTGGAAAATGAATGGTTCGCTGCATCGGGATTGGTTATTGTTCCTGCGATCCAATTAGTACCATCTAAAGTGCGCGTAAAGTCAAGCGTTTCCACATACGAATAAAAATCTTCACTATTCGCGACCGCCCATGCTGTAGAAGCATCAATTGCTTCTATATCCTGAATCCTGAGATCAGCGGTGAAACCTGTTCCAACTTCAATCCATTGGGCCTTAAGAAAATAGGGGAGCGGGAGGATGAGAATGAAAAGTAAAATCTTTTTCATAAAACGAGAGTTTTTTTAAAAAAAAATATTAAATTAATTATTTTATAGATAGTTGATCAGCAAAATCCTATTTACACGGTTTTTAACAATAGGTTTACTGCGGCTGATCTCCTGAAGGGCGGCTTCTCCTCCGCTATCGTACAGTTGCTTTAGCCGGTAGAAACTATCACGGCTATAACCCATTACTTTGCAAGCTTCTGATACGTTACCTAGCTTTTGGCCTAACTTGATGAGTCCTAATTTGCTTTTTACTAACTTGGTTTCAGTTTTCATTTCTGACAGTTTTGGGGTTAATTAATGTTTTTAGTAAACTCTAAATTAATCCCTGCCTGTCAGATTAAATTGTGGCTTTTACAAATAATTAATACCTAAAGCTATTGATTAAATTTCTGGTGACTTCAACCGGCGTTTGTACAGGTGAATGGAATAAAAATAACCTTTCATCTCAAGAATAAATTCCCCTGCAATAATTATTTAATAACATGAAATGCCTGGCTAATAATGCTGTCATTATCCTTTATCGACACAAAGTATTCTCCTCCGTTTTTTATCTTTTTACAGTCCAAATTATATTCAAAACTGCCTCCTAAGCAGGGAACTGTTGCAGTGAATATCAGCTGGCCTAATGCATTTACTATCCTCAGATCAGCAGTGGTTGTTTTATAGTTGCTGAAGTTTCCGCTAATATTTACAGTTGTAAAAGCTGGGTTTGGACTGACTATAATTTGGTCGTCCTCAGCTTCCCTTTCATTAATTAGTTTTGACATTTCAATATTCGATAAATCACAGGAAATTAAAGTTTCCTTAATGGTATCTCCATATTGAGTGCGAAGCTGTGCCATCTGATCCCGGTATTGCTGAATCACTGTTTGAAGTTCGCTTTTTTTGATAAGATTGATGAGCTCCAAAGAATCATTCCGAATATCAAAGAATTCTTCAGTTATCTGATTGCATCCATATTTAACGTACTTATACTGGCTGTCACGAACACTCCGAATCCAGGGCATGGTGGGGAAATTTGCAGTTGAATAAAGGTATTCATACATCACATTATTTCTTGATAATTCACCTGTGGCAAGCTTTCTCAAGGAAATTCCATCAAAGTGAAAAGTATCCTCAATGCCTGCCGCTTCCAGGATGGTAGGAGCAACATCAATGTTTAGAGAAACCTTATCATTAACAACGGTAGAGTCGCCAAACCATACAGGATAACGCACCCAAAGTGGAGTACGAATTGATTCTTCATAAGGAAAAATCTTTTGATTTAATCCATGTTCTCCAATAATACGGCCATTATCACTGGTTATAATAATTAGCGTATTGTCAAGAATACCCTTTGCCTCCAATGTTTCCCTGATTCGTTTAACACTGCTGTCCACACCTGCTACGCATTGGTAATAGTGACGGGTTGTTGCATCAACCGAATCTTGCCGCAAAAAAAATACCTCGGGCAAAACATACAGAAACGACGGGTAATTTATAGTATACCGGTCCAGATTTCCTTTAACAGGCATCACATCATTTTCAAAAGAATTGGCGTATTGTGTCTGGGGCTGAATTGGATCGTGTGGAGCATTATAAGCAACCCACAAAAAGAAATTACCGGCAGTTCTGTTAATTACTGCAACGGCAGAATCAGTGATAACATCTGTGCTATGTCCTGAAATCTTTTTAGATATACCATTACAATTAAAGGTTTTGTTAAAATAGCTGCCCCCGGAAGTAGTAGCAAGCCAATAATCCCATCCTTCAACCGGGTTCATGGACATGTGGTATTTACCCACCATAGCAGTATAGTAACCCTGCTGGCTTAAAATAATGGGAAGTGTTGGAATTCCCACATCAATGTCATCCTGCAGATCTATTGCACCATGATGGTGAGGATAAAGGCCGGTTAGAAGCGAGGATCTGGCAGGAACGCATAATGAGCAGGTAACATAATTATCTTCAAAAGCAGCGCCCTCGTGGCAAATGCGATCTATAGACGGTGTATGAAAAAAAGAAGGAGCATGCTGACAACTATATGTATTAATTCGTGCATCATCCATTAACAGTACAATAATATTAGGCTTGGACGGCGTCTGATTACTGCATGGAGTTGTGGTGAAAGTATCCGTTTTTGTCCAGTTCCCCGCAGTATCCACACATCCACAAACCTGATAATTGTAAGTGGAATCTGATAGCAACGGTTGCAGATTAACCTGCATTGCACTACCACACACAATATAGTTCCAGGTAACTGTATTATTTATTTTATACCGCACCTGGAAATTACCGGAAGGGCAACCCTGCCAGGAAATTTGAGCACTCGCAGAATCAACACTAATCACCAATACATTTTCCGGTAAGGAACAGGAGGACGTAATGATTTTTTTTGCAGCATATTTACTTTTTTGATTAGATGGATATTTTGCGGCTACTTTTAATGTATATCCTTTAGATGCATCTAATCCTGTAAAAGTATAGAAGGTATTTAATGCTACATCTACAGGTGGCGATTGGGTTAAACCATCCGGCTTGTATCGTACCTCATAACCAATAGCAGTAGGTTGGGGACTCCAACTTAGCTTACCCGAACAACTTTTGATGTTGGATACGCTTAGGTTGGTTGGCTTGGGTGTCTGTGCATGTACTTCAGAGGTAATATATAAAAAGTAAATGCAACAAATAATAATGGATTGATGATGGGATTTCATGGAGGTATAATATTTATAGGATAATTGTGTTTTTCAATATTTAAAGTAACTCGACCCCAAAAGGAGAATTACAAATAATCGATAGAGCAGGTCTTTTATAATACGAAGAGCCAATTAACATATACGAACAAGTAAATATTAGCTCCTGACATGCTGATAAATCTGCTCTATGTGCAAGCAGGAATTTACATGATAAATCCTTTTACTTTTTTTTATAAGAATGATCCTGAATAAATATATTTCAGCTACTTAATGACATCAAAGGGTTGGCTTAGAACTCCGGAATTACCTTGTACTCTTATAAAATATTGTCCTGTTGCATTCAGGTTTCTACAATCAAAGTCGAGATTGAATTTTCCACCATGGCAAGGGATTTGGGACGAATAAACCAACCGTCCGGATACATTCATTATTTGCAGTTGCGCAGTATTTTCTTCAATGTCGTTAAAACTACCACTTATAGTAACGTTTGTAATTGCTGGATTTGGCGTTACCATTACGTCTTCCCCTTCTGAAATGGGCTCATTCATAAGCCTGGAAATCTGAGTGTTTGAAAGTTCACAGGATATTAAGGTTTCTGTATGGGTGTCACCGCATTGTGAGCGAAGCTGTGAAAGCTGATCTCGGTAATTTTGAATGAGCGATTGTTTATCATTTTCATTAATCAGGTTGGTAAGCTCTAACGGATCATTTTGAATATCAAAAAACTCTTCAGCTGTATTATTGCAGCCATACTTTACATATTTATATTGGCTATCACGAATGCCTCTCATCCACGGCATGCCCGGATAGTCTGATGTAGAATACAAATACTCGTACATCATATTGTTTCTGAAAGACTCGCCATTTGCAAGTTTTCTTAAGGAGGTACCATCGAAATGAAATGTATCATCAATACCAGCAGCTTCCAATATGGTTGGAGCTACATCAATATTCATTGAGAACTGATCAATAACGGTAGAATCTGAAAACCATCGTGGATACCGAATCCAGATGGGTACCCGGATGGATTCTTCATAAGGGAAAATTTTCTCATTCAATCCATGCTCCCCGATCAGTCGTCCATTGTCACTTGTTAATATAATAATGGTATTATCCAGGATACCCTTTTTTTCGAGTGTTTCCGTAATCCTCTTAATACTGCTGTCTATTCCCAATATGCATTGATAATAGTGGCGTGTGGTGGCGTCTACCGAATCCTGCTTTAGGTAAAAAGCATTGGGTTCATTATAAAGAAATGATGGATAATTCTTGTTGTACCTGTCGAGGTTTCCGGCTATAGGCATTGCATTTGTCTTAAAGGAATTACTATATTCTACAGGAGGCTGCAGAGGGTCGTGCGGTGCATTGTAAGCAACCCATAAGAAGATATTTCCAGCGGCACGATTGATTATGGCTACGGCTGTGTCTGTTATCACATTCGTACTATGGTCACCATCATTGGGGGTACCAATTTGGATGGTTTGTCCGTTCAGGTTATATTTTTTATCAAAATAGGTTCCAGCTGCAGTAGTGGCCAGCCAGTAATCCCATCCTGGCACAGGATCCATTGACATGTGATATTTTCCAACCATAGCTGTATAGTAACCTGCATCATTCAAAATCACAGGTAGAGTAGGAAGACCTGCATTAATCTGACCCTCCAGATCTATGGCACCGTGATGATGAGGATAGAGACCTGTAAGTAAGGAAGCTCTGCCTGGAACACACAGCGAGCAGGCTACAAAGTTATTTTCAAATTGTGCTCCTTCATGGCAGATGCGGTCAATAGCAGGAGTATATAAGAACGAGGGTCCATTTTGGCAACTATAAGTATTGATCCGGGCATCATCCATTAACAACACTAAAACATTAGGCCTGTCGGCAAGTCTGAAAGTGTCTTTCCTTGTCCAATTTCCCTTAGTTTCTGTACCGGAACATATTTGGTAGACATAGTCAGCATTAGTCTGTAAGGCTTCTAATGTCAAATGCATTTGGCTGCCGGTAAATATGGATATCCACTTTGATGAAATAATATTTCTGTACCTGACCTGGAAATTTTCCGAAGGGCAACCTTCCCAGGTAATCTGCACATTTGTAGGACTTATATTTTTTGCTGAAGGGTTTTCAGGTAATGAGGATGTTGCGGTTATACCACTAAGAGTGGCATAGTCGCTTTTACCATTGGTGTAAACCGCAGCTACTTTTAAGGTATATGTTTTATTAGCCTCTAACCCCGAATAAGTATAACTTGTATTCAATCCAATATTTAGGGGTGCCGATTGAAGCCCCCCATCCGGCTTATACCGTACGGTGTATGAAATAACCTTTTCCTGAGCACTCCATGTTAATGTTAATGAACAGCTTTTGACGTCAGATAATTGAAGGTTTACCGGTGTCGGAAATTTTTGCTGAGCTTTTATACTTGTAAAGCCGGGATAAATGCAGCATGTGATTACAAGAAAGAAATAATAAGAATAGCGTTTCATAATGTTTGTTTATGTACAGTTCAGATAACAGAACCGTATGTTCATATTTCTTGAAATCTATATTTAATTCAAGTAGTTATCATGATTTAAAAGTATGCGGAGAGCCTGCTGGTATTCAATAATTATCTATAGAACAAAATATATGGAGTATCAATAGCCTATATTAGTATATGAAAAGAAAAAACTCAGAACACTTGCTATAATCAGCGTCAGGTAAAGAAGTGAATTAAATTTTATCAGTAGAAGATTTACTATGCGTGATGCTTTCCTTCTTGTAAAACAGGAAAACCGTCGAACTTTATTTTTGTTATTTTCACCACTTAACAAAAACATATGAATGATCGGATTGTGGCAGGCATTGACATTGGCGGGACCAATACAAAATACGGGCTCGTAAATGAATATGGAAAAATCCTCATGAATGGCAGCATTCATACTGCGGAATACCAGGAACCCCAAGAATTTGCAGCGGAACTATGTAAGCTTATCCGCAATGCAGCCGCTAAGATCAATAATGGTATTCACGGCATTGGTATTGGATCTCCGAATGGCAATTATTATACGGGTATGGTAGAGCTTGCACCAAACCTGCCGTGGAAAGGCATGATTCCGCTGGCCAAATACTTTATGGATGAAATAAACCTGCCGGTTGTTCTTACCAATGATGCAAAAGCTGCAGCGCTTGGTGAAATGGTATTTGGCGGTGCACGGAACATGAAGCATTTTATTTTTATTACCCTTGGCACAGGTCTGGGAAGTGGTATTGTTTGCAATGGCTCAATGGTTTATGGCCATGATGGATTTGCCGGCGAAATGGGACATACCATTGTAAAAGAAGGCAGCAACAGGTTATGTGGCTGCGGCCGATATGGTTGCCTGGAACAATATGCTTCTGCAAGTGGCATCCGAATATCATACATGAAATTTTTGGCTGAAAAGGGAATGCAGGCACCTGTTGAACCTGATAAAATAGATTCACAATATATTTTTAAACGTGCCCAGGAAAACGACAAGGAAGCCTTAGCTGCCTTTCATTATACAGGTCATATTTTAGGGCTTGCTATTGCAAATGCCGTCACCTATTTTAGTCCTGAAGCCATCTTTCTGTTCGGAGGATTGACCCGTGCCGGCGATTTTATTTTTAAACCGACCATCGAAAGTTTTGAAAAGAATCTGTTAAAAATTTATGCGGGGAAAACTAAGATACTGCCCTCTTCTTTACAGGAAAGTGATGCCGCCATTCTTGGCGCAGCTTCATTGATATGGAATGAGTTGAAAAAATTTTCTTAAAACATATTCCAGTTTCATTAATTCTTAGAGCTTTATGAATAACTGTGGAAGGCTAAAAAGCTTATTAGAATTCTTAATGTTTTTCATTTTTGCCTGTTTAAATAGTGATGCGCAGCAATTGTTTTCCTATTCTGTTAAAGAACCTGTCAGAAAGCCAAAAATATTTGCAGAAGGCATCATTTCAACAGGTGATTATGAAACACACCCGGCCTTTTCTCCCTCAGGTGATACCCTTTATTTTTTAAAGGGCTTACCAGATGCATCTCTGTTTGCCATCTGCTTCTCTTATTACCGCAATGGAAAATGGTCAACTCCCGAAATTGCTCCTTTTTCCGGCCACTATGTAGATGTGGATCCATTCATAACGAAAGATGGGAACACGATGTATTTTGCTTCCAATCGCCCTGTTAGCCCAAAGGATACAGTAAGGCCTGATTGGGATATATGGAAAGTAAGCCGTAATTCTTCAGGATGGAACAATCCTTCTCATCTTGATAGCACTATCAACAGCGCGCAGAGCGAATATTTTCCCACCTTGGCAGATAATGGCAACCTTTATTTTGGCTCAGGAAAAAAAAACGGAAAAGGAATGGCGGACATCTATGTCTCCAAGTTTGTTAATAATGCTTATTTATATCCCGAAAACTTAGGTGATTCAATCAATACACCCGATAATGAATACGAGCCTTTTATTGCACCGGATGAAAGTTATCTGATCTTTATGGCTACACGACCCAACGGTTTGGCTAATGCAGATTTTTACATAAGCTATTATGTTAACGGGGTATGGAGCAAAGCAGAAAAAATTGCTGCTCCTGTAAATTCCGATGCAATAGAATGGGGCGGTAAAATTACCAGGGATGGAAAATACTTTTTCTTTGGCAGCAATCGCAGTAATATAAGCGTTGCGATGCCACAACAGGAAAACATGGTTCAGTTTGAGAAAATAATACAAAGTGCCGGTAACAGTCTGGGCGATATTTACCAGGTAGATGCCTCAGAAGTATTATCAAAAAAGAAGTAGCGCAGTGGTTGATCAATTTTCTTTTTGATCTGATTTATTAAGCATGACGGAAAAACCTGAATATGTAATATTGGTTGATGCAACCGGAAAAAAGACCGGCATTGAGGAAAAGTTAACGGCCCATCAAAAAGGATTACTTCACCGTGCCTTCAGCATCTTTATCTTCAATCACAATAAGGAAATACTGTTGCAAAGAAGGGCGTATAGCAAATATCACTTTGCAGGTCTTTGGACGAATGCCTGCTGCAGCCATCCAGGACCAGGTGAAAAAATTTTACATGCAGCCATAAGACGATTAAACGAGGAACTGGGAATTGCTGCTTCACTTCAAATAAAGGAACATATAACCTATTCTTTCACTGATGAGAAAAGCGGACTAATTGAAAATGAATTTGACTACCTGTTAACCGGAACTTATAATGGTAGGGTCGCTTTTAATAAAGAAGAAGTGGAGTCAATTGAATGGGTGTCTGTTCCTGTATTGCAAAAAAGAATAAACGAAACCCCACAGCATTTTACTCCCTGGTTTTTAATGGCGATGGAAAAGGCTGATCTGATATTTTCAGACTGATAATAGCTTAGCTTTTTATCTAAATAAACTCTCATGCAAAAAATCCTGGCTCTTGTTGTTTTAATATTTCTTCTGAATGCTACCTATACAGGTGCTCAATCGATTGATGCCGCCATTAACCAAAAATCAGAAAATGTTTTGCCAAAGGTGATTGAATGGAGACGCTATTTTCATGAACACCCTGAATTATCCAACCGTGAATTTCAAACTTCCGCTTATGTGGCCGCCTATTTGAAAACTTTAGGATTGGAAGTGAGAATGGGTATTGCAAAAACAGGAGTTGTCGCAATTTTAAAGGGCGGAAAGCCAGGACCGGTTATCGCTTTACGAGCTGACATGGATGCTTTGCCGCTTACAGAGCGTACTAATGTAACCTTTGCATCGCATGTTACTTCGGAATTCAACGGTGCCCAGGTAGGTGTAATGCATGCATGCGGCCATGATTCACACCTTGCGATGCTTATGGGTACTGCAACCGTATTATCTGATATGAAGAAGGACGTGCAGGGAACCATCGTTTTTCTTTTTCAGCCTGCTGAAGAAGGTGCGCCTGGTAACGAAGAAGGCGGTGCAGCATTAATGGTTAAAGAAGGGGCGCTCGATAACCCAAAAGTTGAGGCAGTATTTGGTTTACACATTAAATCTAATATCGAGATCGGAACTATCAACTACCGCAGCGGTGCATTCATGGCGTCAAGTGACTGGTTTACCATAAAAGTAACCGGTAAGGGTGCGCATGGATCACAACCCTGGAATGGCATTGATCCCATAGTGGTTGCATCGCAGATCATAGAGGGGTTGCAAACGATTGTAAGCAGGCAGGAAAATATTGCAAAGGCTCCTGTGGTAATTACAATAGGAAAAATAGAAGGAGGCGTTCGTAATAATATTATTCCTGAAACGGTAACGATGGACGGCACCATTCGCACGCTCGATACCGCAATGCAGCAGCAAGTGCATAGAAAGATCATTCAAACTGCAACTAAAATTGCAGAAGCCTCGGGTGCTTTAGCTGAAGTAACTATCACTACTAAAACTTTGGTGACTTACAATGACCAGCATCTGGTTAAAATGATGGAACCCAGCCTCGAAAAGGCTATTGGAAAAGACCACGTTGTTACTGCCGACTGGACTACAGAGGCTGAGGATTTTTCTTATTACAGCACTAAGGCACCTTCTTTCTTTTTCTTTGTTGGTGGTATGCCAAAAGGTGCAGATCCAAAAGATGCGCCCGGTCATCATACGGCTGCTTTTTACATCGACGACAGCCGCCTCGACGTAGGGGTAAAAGCCTTTTGTCATCTTGCCTTTGATTATCCGGAGCGGAAAAAATAAATGGCGAAAAGTAGTAGTAAAGGAAACTACTGGAGATACTATCTTTGAAATAATAATTTTACATTTTTAATGGAATTGCCATCCCAGGATAAGCGAGATAGGAATGAAAGAAAGTATAAACAATGGAATGACTTAAAGGATGGTTCGAGAATATATCACGTAGAGTATATGGTCGGAATGAGTGGTTTGCAGTATATATTAAAATTGTTGATGCGAATGAAACGGCTGTAAAATTCTATCAGGAAATTTATGATGAATCAGGAAAGTTAATCCGGTTACATGAAAAGTATCCTATAGATAAAGGACATCAAAAACTTAATAACAATGATCACTAAAGAAATGGTAAGTCAAAAAATTTATGACTACCTCAATCATTCAATCCCGGTTGAACAGCTGGTTACCTGGGCTGAAGATGCTATGATTGAAGAAGAGGTGAAAGAAAGTGACGCGGATATTATAAGCGAAGTAATTGCACGGCTAGGTGTTGCTGACGTCCAAAATTTTGGATTACTCTGGGAAGATTGCGAACAATTGTTAAGCCAGCTAGGTTATCAAATCCGTTTCAATTTAGAAAAGGTAATTAGCTAATTCTCCCGCAGCTTTCTATAGTATGCACTCAAACAAAATAAGCTGCTGGATTCCCATCAATCTTTTAATAAGTTTCCGCGCAGCTTCACTCCATGGAGGATATGCGCAAGCGGAGGAAGCTGCGTTTATCAGTCAATCTTAACTTATACCACATCCTGATAGTGAGTTAACAAAATCAGCGGTTTGCTATCTATTTCCCCTAGCTTCACTTTCCATAGTATGCACGCAAACACAATAAGCTGCTGGATTCCCATCAATCTTTAAATAAGTTTCCGCGCAGCTTCACTCCATGGAGGATATGCGCAAGCGGAGGAAGCTGCGTGCATCAATCAATCTTAATATTATACCACATCCTGGTAGTGAGTTAACAAAATCAGTGGTCTGCTATTCAGTTCATAATATCCTGCGGAAGAATGAATATAGTTCACAAAATCATCTGCGAGCTGCCATTTTTTAGATACAGGATTGTGATGCATATAATATAATTTCTGTAGAATTATATCGTTAGAATAACATCGTTTAATATCTGAAGACGTCTCAAAAACTTTATGGTGTTTTCCTTTCAGCCGTTCTATTTCACTCACTCCTTTTTGTAACGCTGACAAAAGATTATTCCTTTTTTCTTTTTCTAGCCTCTTGATAATTTCATATGCCATAAAGCGCTTTCCCTCTTTAATCACAGTATTTAACAAAGGTGAATTTGCAGGAATATATATAAGAAAGTGGAGATGATTCGGCATGATGACATAACCGCAAATTTTATTGCCGGCTTTTATAAGACGGTTAAACCAGGAATAAATGAAATCGTAAAGATTTGTATTTTCAAAAAGTGGCAGCCAGTTAAGACAGGTAAATGTTATGAAGAATACTGAGTTTGTTTCATAATGATTTGTTCGAGTGGACATGTTACAAATCCTAAATCTAATTAATTACCCCGCAGCTTCCTCTCTTTATAGTATAGGCTTACCGGAGTGAAGCTGCGGGGAGAGAAAGAGGGATGAAACATCATGCAACATGAGAGAAAAGTCGTGATCTCCGCAGCTTCCTCGGCTAACGCTATAAACCTAGTCGGAGTGAAGCTGCGGGGAGAGGGATGAAACATCATGCAACATGAGAGAAAAGTCGTGATCTCCGCAGCTTCCTCTCTTTATAGTATAGGCTTACCGGAGTGAAGCTACGGGGAATAAGCTTAGATAAAGCTAGTTTACTCCTCTTTCACCGCTTTCTTAACATAAAAATCATTCCCCGAAATAAGTTCGATAAAATACATCCCCGCCTGTAAATTTTCGAGGTGATTCAAATTAACCTGATTAATACCCTGTTTCAAATCAACCTTCCTTTCGAGTAATATGGTTCCTGAAACATTGGTCATTTGAAGGGATGCCATGTGGTCATATGCTGTAAGGATCTGTACTGTTAACTGGTCGCTGAAAGGATTCGGCATTACCGAGACATCAGTGGTAATTACCTGGTCGGCATGAACCACTCTTACCGGAGAATACTTAAAAGATTCATCCTGGTCCACCAGGCGGAGGCGATAATAAATAGTACCGGCGCCTAACTTATCAATGCTGTAATCTATGAGTGAATAATCCAATGGCTGAATGGAATATCCTGCAGCTTTAACTTTACCGATCTCATTAAAATTTTTTCCATCAAGGCTTCGCTCCACTGAAAAATAATCACTGTTATATTCTGATTCAGTGTTCCACGTTAGCAATGCATTGTCATTCACATTCACCGCATTAAAAGCAGTAAGCTCTATCGGAAGCGGTGTATTTTGTAAGCTTATCCCAATTCCAAAATCGGAAAAGGAAGGAACAGAATTTCGTACCGCCACAATGGTTTTATTACTGCCCGAAGCATACTTTAATGATTGGGAATAATCATGTGTGCCAACAGAACCGTAATCTGTTCCAAGCCAGTCGGCATTTAGGCTCGCGCGTTTAATTACTCCCCAGGTACTATCTCTTTCTGTGAAACCTGCATTGCTATAACCGGTTTCGTACAAGCTGACATTATAATCAAGGTTAGTTAAAACTCCGTTCGGAGTCATGGTCCAATACCCTGCATTCAAAATGTCAAAAATTGGAGTTGTATTTATAGAGCAAAGAGTGGAATTTGGTAAAGAACCCAGAATGGCACTGTTCCACTTAACCGTTAAATCTGTTAAGCCGGCAGCGATATTAAACTTCAATTGCGCCAGTTCATAATTTGAATTATCTCCTACCGGGAAATCATAGGTACTTCCAACAACCATGCTGCGCTGAAGCGTGCCATTAATACGTGGTGCCGAATAATAGGCAGGGTCGGAGGGATTAGTAAGCGCACCAATGATAGCCGTTGAAGCAGAATTGGTAATATCCAATTTATAGGCGATGGCGTCTATAATACCATTTGTTAACGTTAAAGCCTGGGCTACATATGCAACACTGCTTAGCGTTAATGTTTGCCCGGGTTTATCAACCACCAGGTTATCAAAAGTTTCGCCACCGGATTTTACAAGAGACTGTGCTTGCGTGCTGCTGGTGAAATATATCGTTCCGTTCGCAGGCGTAAAGGTTCCAAGGTCGGTCCAGTTACCATTCAGCTTTATAATACCACCGGATAGTTTGAGCGTCCCGTTGATGATTATATCGTTGGATACCAAAAGAAATTTGTTCGCATTATTCATATCCAGTGTACAACCCACGTCTATCGTAAGATTGTGGGAGATGCCATAGTTAGTCCCGGAAATGGTGTTGTTTCCCATATTCAAAGTAGTACCATTGCTCACTTGCACATCATATGGATAACCGGATCCGGAAGTCTTACTCATTTCCACACCACGGTTATAAGAGTTACCAGAATAATATTGAAGAATGGAACCTACTGCATAAACAGGCCCCTCTGTATTCACCAAACCAGTGCTATTGATCCGCAGGACGTAATTAATTGTAGTAAGGGAGGGCCCAAAGCTGAAGCCTCCGTTTAATTCTACCCGAACCTTATCACCAAAGACCAGCAAACTACTTTGATCACTGCGGCTTACTGCGTTTCCATCATTAATTATAAAAGGACTTATGGTAGCACTGGAATTAGTAATGCTTCTATTTCCCCCGGTAAGGTAAATACCCGCAAAACCAAGGCTTCCAAAAGTGCAGGTATTTCCATTTAAATCCAACGGGCCGGCAGCAAGAAATTGTAACCCATTACCCCCGTTATTATTAGTGACAATCAGTTTTGTTCCTGAGGCCAGTTTAATACCAACTGTAGAAGTGTTTTTATCCACTATGTAATCAAAAGTCTCCGTAGTGAGGGAAGCGGTATTGGTAATGATCTGACCTGTAACTGCAGTACCGGTAAAAAATACTGCTCTTTTATTCGGAGCAAAAGAGCCTGCATTCGTCCAATTTCCTCTAATATAGAAATCTCCAGATGTGTCATTTAAAACCAATATGTTGGCGCCCTTAATAGTTAAATCACCTGCCATAGCGCGGTCAGTGGTGGTCATCTTGAGTGTAGTGCTTGACAGGGTCACGTTATTTGGCCTGCCAAATCCCGCTGTGCCATCGGTAGCAGCCGTCCACTCTGTTCCTACATTATAGCTACCGGAAGTAGAATAGGTGAGCGTAGACGCTACTCCGTAAGTAGGTGCATTTGTGCTTACATATCCGCCCGGTAAAATCTGCAGGTTACTGATAATAGTTTCAGAGGTGGCTAAAAAATCAACACCTGTATTTAGATCGATCGCATAAAAAGTAGTGGCTACACCGGTAATCTTACCTCTCAATGTGTTTGCCGGTCCATCAAAGGAAACGGTACCTAAACCGGTGGTGAATGTTCCGTTGTTTGAAAATATTCCGGTTGAGCAGTTTCCGTCAATATGCAGGGTTGCTGAACCTGATATTACAAGAGTACCGCCTGAGCTAATAGTTACCGTGTTAGCATAGGCTGTACTTGATATAGTAACTGTTACGCCGCTGCTTATAGTTACGGCAGTGCTAGTTGTAGGCACCGATGCAGATGACCAGTTTGATGCAGTGTTCCAGTCACCGCCAGACGCACCTACGAAAGAAGCTGCAGAACCCGGCTCATCGGCTCCTACTGTCGGAGGAGAGTTGCGCGTGGTGCCATCGTAATCTATGGTAATAGAAACTGTGGTTCCGCTGCCGACAAGAGTGCAATCATTTAGGTGGAGATCATTGGCAATATTTGTAAAAGTAGGCGCTACAGAAACAGAATTAAGGTCTGACCCGGTGGCTTGCCACGCGGTTAAGGTTGCATAATTGGTGGCAGCAACAGTAACTAAAGTAACATTGGAGGTGGTGTATAAGTCATTATAATTAGAAGTAGTGTTAGTTTGCTGCTGTGTAGCGGTGGCAAAATACATCGCCACGTTATTTCCGGGTGTAGCGGAAGTCCTGTTGTTATAAAAGATATTGTCTTTAACGATGGTACCGGAAGTATTCGCCTGGAAACGTATGCAGGTGGTGACAACCGCTGTGCCTGTAGCTACACCTGTTACAACTACTGAATTATAATATAGGGTTGGCGTGCCTCCCTGCAAATCAATCCCGCTGATAAGCGGATTTTTAGTAACAGTATTCCCTACCGAAATCATGTTATTTGAAATAGTTTCTGTACCACCTGTAATTCTTAAACCATCGATAACTGAACTGGTGCTTGAAGCTGCAGTAGATAAATCATAAATTAAATTCCGTGCAATAATATGTCCAGTCCCAGTGCCGGCAAAAAAAATTCCATATACATTAACAGCAAAATTATTGATGTTCGTATTCGAAAGAGTTGCAATAGTATTTTGTGAGATATTTTCACCACCACTTGAGAGGGTATTATCATTAATGCCTATAACTGAAGCAGTTTTGTTTACTTGAATATTAGGATTTGCATTAGTTAGATTTTTGATAATATTATTGGTGACACTGTTTGCTATTCCTGAAATAAAATTGATTCCAATTACTTGGAAAAATGATCCCCCTTGATTATAGGTTAGATTTGATATGGTATTACCTGTTGCAGATACAGTTGAAGCAGAGTTGCTTTCTATACCCACAACTAAGGAATTAAGTGCTGAAGTATTACCAGTTGAATTTAATAAGCTGTTAGTTAATGTGGTGCTCCCTATAATATTGTTATTAATTGTTGCTGTATTAGTCGCTGAGCTTCCAGGTATAGTTATGCCTTTTAAATTTACGTAAACGTTACCAACTGAAACATTTGCCACCGTGACACCTGAAATCTGATTATTTGATAGGGTGGAGTTTGCAGGAACAAGTGTACCTGAATTCCCCTGCGAGGCAATTCCCGTAACAATACCACCAGGACTTGTATTTACATTCACAGTAATGCTTCCATTTATCGTATTTGAACCAATGGTATTTCCTGTTACGGTCCCAACATTCACCAATCCTCCCTGGATATCTATTCCACAAAAAATAAAAGGAGCTGATATTTGACCAGAGGCAGTATTTAGCAATATATTTTTTATAGTATTATTCTGAACGCTGGTTGCAGTACCCGAATTAAGTGTGGCAAGATCAATTCCGCAAAATTTATTACCAAAAGTAGTTAGGGTAAAGGTTAAAGCCGTACCTCCGGCATTAACTGCCGTTCCCCCGATATAATTATTGGTTATTTGAAAGTTTCCTCCATTATTTCCTGAAATACGGATACCATAATTTTCAGGAGAGCTACCAGTTGTAGTGATTGATGCCGTATAGTAGATACTGTTACCGGTTATGGTCCAGTCCGTGCTGCCTCTGGTGTAGCAATGAATACCTGCACCGCGTAACGGACCACTGGAGCTAGTTAAGCTAACGCAATTAATTATTTGATTGTTGGTGATGGAAATATTTGAATTATAATTAGCCAGTACATAAGAAGCAGAGCTTTGATATGAAAATATTCCAAAGCAGGGGAAACCGTTACTGCTTTCCCTTATAATACAATTTGAAATGGTGATGTTATCGTTACCCGAGCCGCTTGTAGTATTTGGATCAGCTAAAAATATAACTCCACTATTGGCAGTAACATTTTCACTTCCTTTAATAGTGCAATTGGTTATTGTATTATTCTTCGCATCACTATTAAATCGGATAGTTGCCGGTGCAGAGGCATTTGTATTTTCAAAGGTTAAAGTATTTCCACCGCTGTTCAAGCCATCGATAGTAACATTGCTTGCGCCATTCAATTCAAAAATCGGTGTTCCAGAAAAGTTGCCTGTTACCGTGCTGCCGGTTCCGCCAGTCGGTTTAATGGTCAAGGTGGACCAGCCCTGGTTTTGAAGGGTGGGGGCAGTTATAACTTCGGTAATGATGCCCTGAATAGTTATTAAAATATTGTTACCTGTTTGAATATTCCCAGCAATAGCGAGAGCCTGTACTGCTGCATTTAAGTTTGTATAGCTGCCGTTTACACCTCCAGAAGCACCACTCACTACCACCTGGGCCATTGCCCCGTGTACCAGGAAACAACAAAAAAGGAATGCGTGAAATTTTTTCATCAGGTTTTTTGATAAGGTGACAGGAAGCGAATTTACTTCAATCTGCCTGAAATTGCCAATACGATTTTGATCACTTACTTACAGCTGCTTATTATGGAATTTACTCAATGGAAAAACAGCGAATTCCCGATATCAATATTTGGTCTGATTAAAAGGGACAAGGCGTAGTTTCTTTCACATACATATGTATTTTTTAAATGTAGCCGGTTCAGGTTATGGCTATAGTTTTTATATAATTTTAAACCGGATTATTCAACCTTAAAAATATAACTGTGAAAAAAACCTACACCTTGCTTGCTGTTCTGTTTTTAGTGACAGGCGCTGCCTTTGCACAAAAAACATCCTCGGTAACCTTTACAGTTGACATGTCGGCCTATGTGGCAGCCGGAGGATCCATCAGCCCGTGCGGAGTTCATGTTGCCGGAAATTTTCAAACTCCGCTCTCATGGGTTCCCTCCGATAGTTCTTACAAGCTTATTGATATGGGTAATAATATTTTTTCAGGAACCTTTATTATTTCACTGGATTCCTTTCCGCTGAAATTTAAATTTATAAACAGTCAGCAGGCAAGCTGTTCCTGGGGTGACGTGCATACGGACCAGGAAAGCCTGAGCGGCGACTGTACGGATGCCACTGACGATAACCGGTTTATAGCAGAAAATTTTGGCGCAGAATCATTCCTGTTTTATGCGGCTGACTGGGATTCCTGTACAGGCTCAGAAATCACCCTAACAGGTATTTCTAATGCAGACCAATGGTCTGATACAGTTTCCGTTTTTCCGAACCCGGCTTCTGCCGAAATCAGAATAAAATTTTCTCTTGTAAATGCCGAAAGGATACATTTTGTCTTAAGAAATTATACAGGAGAAGCTATTCGCAGCCTTTCCGATGAATTTTTAAGCGCCGGCGCACACGAAGCTGCATTTGATGTTTCTGATTTGACAAACGGAATTTATTTTATCGGATTTGAGGCATCGGGAAAACAGATAAATAAACCCTTGCAGATTATTAAGTAACTTTAAAAGTGGAACCTGTTTTAATATGGAGGGTACGTAAATTTGTTTAAAATTTAATCATCCATAAATCCGCGGTCAGGTTAATTACGTACAAATCATAACCATTAAATGCTTACTAATAATTTTCTCGTTGTAACATTGGTGGTTTAAAATTTGCATAATTTTAGCGGTCATAAAAAAATCATTCACAATAAAAAATCAACCCATGAAAAAAATTTTTTACACGATTGGAGCCTTCTTCATTGTAACGCTCTTTACCATGAGGGCAAGTGCAGATGTTACTGTAACATTTGTCCTGAATTTAGGTGATACCCTTACTGCCGGAACTAATGGCGTTCACGTTGCAGGAACTTTTTCAGATGAGGCTGCCACAACTACCGCAGGCGATAGTCTTAACAATTGGGACCCTGCGTCAACGGCTGGCGGATTTACCGATAATGGAAATGGCACCTGGTCATTGTCAATAGTATTTCCTGAAAGCAGTATTGGCGACACACTTCAGTTTAAATTTCTCACTGATAACATGTGGGGAACCGATGAAACTCACATAGATTCAACCTGTGGAATTAACAGCGGGGTAGGTAGCTTTAACCGTTCTTTAGTTATTCCGAGTGTTAGCTCCACTTATTCTGCCAGCTTCAACACGTGCGGCACCCTTTCCGTTACCGGCATCCATGAAGTAAAAGGTGCAGTTTCATCAATTGATATTTATCCTAACCCGGCCGTAAACAATGCTTCCGTAAATTTCTCAATGAAATCTGGTAAAAATGTAGAGATCACTCTGCAGAACTATACCGGACAGATTGTTAAGAAACTCGCGCAGGGCTATCAGTCTGCCGGCGGGCATATGCTTAATTTCTCTGTGGAAAATTTGGTTAACGGAGTATATTTTGTGCGTATCTCTGAAGATGGGCAGTTGAGCAGTAAATCATTCCTGATTAATAAATAGACTTGTAAGTAATTCTTTAAAGCCCACGTACCCCGTGGGCTTTTCTTATTTGTTCAATCCGCACTCTTATGAAAAAAATTATTCCGGTTATTGCATTCCTGTTCGTTACTGCAATTGTATGGGCACAGGTGGTAATTACATACCCGGTTTTTCCAACCGTGAATGACACCTTAACCGTTACGTATAATGCAGCAGAAGGAAACGGGGCTTTAAAAGGATATACCGGAGATGTGTATGCACACACAGGATTACTTACCAGCCAGGGTTCCGGATGGCAGCATGTGGGAGATGTGTGGGGAACAGCGGATTCTATGTTTTTAATGACCAGGATAGGAACTGATCTCTATACCATCACATTTCAAATCAGAAGTTTTTATGGAGTAAATGCAGGAGAAATCGTGTATTCGATGGCATTTGTTTTTAGAAATACCGATGGAACACTTGTAGGCAGAAATACTAACGGCTCAGATATTTTTTATGATGTATGGGATGGTATTTCACTCGAATCAAAACTATTAACCCCTGATGAATCAGCTCTTTCAGTAAATTTTGGAGATACGATTCCAGTCATGTTTGCTTCGTCACAATTGTCTACCATCTCCTTTTACCAAAATAACATTCTTATCCAGCAATTTCTGAACAGTGATTCAGTCGGATATACCCTTATTGCCAATGCATACGGAGCCACGTGGATAAAGGCTGTTGCAGATGATGGCGCCCAACAATCATCAGATTCTTTCTACTACTTTATTCCGCCACCTGTTACAGTGGCGCCGCTTCCCGCAGGTGTGGATGATGGTATTAACTATGTGGATGATTCCACTGCAACACTTGTTTTGGTTGCACCAAAGAAAAAATACGTGTACGCTATTGGAGATTTCAGTAACTGGCTGATTGATGACAGCATGTACATGAAGATGACGCCTGACAGCAGCCGCTGGTGGGTTACATTACACCATTTGATTCCGCTAAAAGAATATACCTACCAGTACCTGGTGGATGGAACCTTGTATATAGCGGATCCTTACAGCGATAAAATTCTGGATCCTGATAATGATCCCTATATTTCTTCTGTTACTTATCCAAACCTGTTGCCTTATCCTACGGGAAAGGCTACAGGTATTGTTTCCGTTCTGGAAACCGGGCAGCCTGCCTACGAATGGCAGGTGAGTTCTTATAAGCGCCCGGACAAGACTAACCTGGTGATCTATGAATTACTCATTCGGGATTTCATAAGTGCACACGACTATCACACACTTAAAGATTCTCTTCCTTACCTGCAGCAATTAGGAATAAATGCAATCGAGCTCATGCCCGTTTCAGAATTTGAAGGAAATGTGAGCTGGGGTTATAATCCCGATTTTTATTTCGCGCCTGATAAATATTACGGACCGAAAGATTCCCTGAAATCATTTATTGATGCATGCCATGCACTTGGTATAGCTGTAATTCAGGATATTGTACTTAATCACTCCTGCGAACAATCTCCCATGGTGCAGTTGTATTGGGATGCTGTAAACAACCGCTCTTCAGCTGATAACCCATGGTATAATCCTGTTGCGAAACATCCTTTTAACGTCTGCTATGATTTCAACCACGAAAGCGAATACACAAAAAACTTTACTAAAGATGTTTTAAAATATTGGGCCGAAGAATACAAAATAGATGGATGGCGCTTTGATCTTGCCAAAGGCTTTACTCAATTTTATTCAGGAGACGACTTAAACTTATGGAATAAATACGATCAGTCACGTGTGAATATTTGGGAAGATTATAACAATTTCATTCGCAGCATTGATTCAAACCTTTATGTAATCCTGGAATATTTTGCCGATAACGATGAAGAAAAAGTTTTAGCAGGTCAGGGTATGATGCTTTGGGGCAACCTTGCCTATAATTATCAGCAGGCTGCCATGGGTTATTCGCAAAATGATTTCTCGTGGATATCGTACAAATCGCGACGGTATGACAGCGCTTATGTAGTTGGCTATATGGAAAGCCACGATGAAGAGCGGCTGACCTATAAAGTGGAAACCTATGGTAACCATACTGTTACTTATGATGTGCGCCCTTTGGATTCGGCATTAACCCGGATGAAGCTTGCTGCTGCTTTTTTTATACCGGTTCCAGGCCCAAAATTAATCTGGCAGTTTGGAGAACTGGGTTATGATTACCCGATTAATTATTGCCCCGATGGAACCATAAGCGACTATTGCCGCACCGATCCAAAGCCTATTAAGTGGGATTATTTAAACTATGGGCCCCGCAGATGGGTTTATAATTTCTATGCTGCTTTAATTCATCTTAAAGAAACGTATCCTGTTTTCAGAACAGCTGATTATTCCATGCAAGTAAGCTCCTTTCTGAAAAGCATTCATCTTAATGATTCCTCATTTAATGTCTGCATCCTGGGCAACTTCGATGTATACCCAGGGTCTATAACTCCGGCCTTTCAAAAGGCCGGCACCTGGTATGAATATTTTACAGGAGATTCTCTTTCAATTACAGATGTGAATGCCCCTTTGGCTTTTGCATCCGGGGAATATCGCTTTTATACTTCAATTAGATTAGCAATGCCCGATCTTGGGAATGTGGGTATTGATGACCCTGCGCAAACGCATACCCTTGCATTGTTCCGGAATTTTCCTAACCCATTCAATAATAATACAACCATTGATTTTTATATTCCGGAAGGTGGAAAGGCACGAATAGAATTATTGGATCTGCAGGGACAAATATTGAAACTTATTGCAGATAGAAATTTTATAAAAGGATACTATACGGTGGAATTATCGGCTGATGACTTTAGCAATGGAATTTATTTCTGCAAACTTACATCCGGTGGTTCATCAAAAACTATAAAAATAGTGGTGGATAAGTAAGGAGGAAGACCTGCAAGTTACTTTCACAAACACTGAGAAAAATGATTTAAATAAAACTCATTCTATAAATATTTGAATGCAGATATTAATCCTGTGAACCGGACTGCCCATTCATTTTTAATATTTCATCTATCAATACCCGGTCGTTATTTAAGCGCGGCACTTTATTCTGGCCGCCCAATTTATTTTTCGATTTCAGCCAGTTATAAAAAGTGTTAGGTGGCATCTGATGAATTACAGGAACAAGTAATGCTAGATCCTTAGCACGTTTTGCATCGTAGTCTGAATTTAAAGAACGTAACGATTGATCGAGCATTTCCGTAAATTCTCCCAGGTCTTCCGGGGCATTTGAAAATTCAATCAGCCATTCATGGCCTCCACGGTTTTCAGCGGTAAGGTAAATGGGAGCCACAGTATAGTCCTTTACTACGGCGCCTGTCCGGTGGCATGCTTCGGCCAGCGCACGGTCAGTATTGTCAACGATTACTTCTTCTCCAAAAGCATTAATAAAATGTTTCAACCTGCCACTTACCCTGATCCTGTAAGGTCGCACAGAAGTAAAGCGAATGGTATCACCCACCACATAGCGCCACAAGCCTCCATTTGTGGAGATAACCAAAGCGTAGTTATCATTGGTGTTCACCTCATGAAGCAAAACCGTTTTCGGTTGCTCACTTAAAAATTCACCGGAGGGAATAAACTCATAAAATATACCATTGCTTAAATGCAAAACCAGGTCTTCATCATTTAACCCGAACTGAAAACCAAAAAATCCCTCGGAAGCATTATAGGTTTCATAATAATTTATTTTTTCAGAACGTATTAGTGTTTTAAACTCCCGCCTGTATGGGGTAAAGCTTACCCCTCCATGAATGTATAATTCCAGGTTAGGCCATACTTCCAGGAGATTATTTTTTCCCGTTATTTCAAATATTCGTTTTATTAAAAGTATAGTCCATGTCGGCACCCCGGAAAGGTTGGTCACATCTTCATTTATAGTTGACAGGGCCAGAGCCTCTAATTTTTTTTCCCAGTCATCCATCAATGCTATAGACAGATCAGGTGTGCGGTACCACTGGGCAAAAAAAGACATATTCTGAAGCAGTACGGCAGAAAGATCACCGTAAGAAGAGCTATTGTTTAATGGATTTATCTGGTGACTGCCTCCGACAATCAGCCCTTTGCCGCTTAAAATTTTCGTGTCAGGATTTAGTGCACAGTAAGCGGAAAGTAAGTCTATCGCTCCTTTGTAATGGCAATCTTCAATAGACTCCTTAGTCATGGGAATAAACTTACTGGTATCGCTGGTAGTGCCGGAAGATTTTGCAAACCATTTTACCGGTGTGTTCCAAAGAAGATTCTGCTCTCCTGACATGATACGCTTGAAATAGGGTTTCAGAGATTCATAATTCTGAACGGGAACGCGCCTTCTGAATTCATCCGGATGCCGGATGGTACTATAATCATATTTCTTTCCCCACTCCGTATTAGCAGCTTGCTGCAAAAGACTGTTAAATATTTTAAGCTGCGCATCGAGTGGATATTCCATCCAGGATTCGATCTGGCTGAAGCGCTGACGGAGAAACCACTGGACTATTGGGGAGAAAACAAACAATTTCCGCTTTATTGATTAAATAGAGTTCGCTTACAATGTAATCAATACAGTGTAATAATCAGTGCGGCGCTACAGCCGTCTCGTTCTCCTTAACCATTTTGGAGGAAACAAATTCTTTCATCCATTGCGTAGTAACAGACTTAGGCCTTTCGATGCCGTAACCCAAAGCACGGTCCCAGATCAAAGATGCAAGTACACCCAGGGCGCGGGAAACTCCAAATAGAACCGTATAAAATTCATATTCTTTAAGTCCATAGTGAACCAATAGCGCGCCGGAGTGCGCATCTACATTTGGCCACGGGTTTTTAATTTTACCGGTTTCTCCAAGAATTTTGGGAGCGGCTTCATAAACTTTCCAGACAATTTTTACGAGTTCATCTTCAGGGCAATATTTCTTTGCAAAATCCATCTCTGCTATAAACCGCGGGTCCGTTTTACGCAGTACTGCATGCCCATATCCAGGAACCACCTTTCCTTCCGCAAGGGTCTGCCGGATATAATTTTCAATATCAGTGATGGAAGGCTCGGCTTTTCCAAGATGTTTTTTCATATCCAAAATCCAGCGGATCACTTCCTGGTTTGCAAGGCCATGGAGGGGTCCTGCCAGCCCATTCATTCCCGAAGCAAATGAAAGATAAGCATCGCTTAATGCCGATCCTACAAGATGTGTGGCATGGGCCGATACATTTCCACCCTCATGGTCAGCATGTATCGTAAGAAACAAACGCATGTAACTATAGAAATCAGGCTGATTATAACCGAGCATATGCGCAAAATTTGCAGCCCAATCAAGTTCGGGATCTGGCTCAATGTGTTTTCCCTTCTTATAGGAGCGGCGATAGATATATGCAGCAATACGTGGCAAACGGGCTATCAGGGTCATTACATCTTCATACATTGGATCCCAATATTCCTTTTTATTAATTCCTTCCCGGTACGCTTTTACAAATGTAGACTCGGTTTGCATAGCCATGATGCCTATGCTGAACTGAGTCATGGGATGTGTTTCGCGGGGAAGTCGGTCTATTGCTTTAAAAACATGAAGCGGAACAATAGCCCTTCTAGCCCATACATTTGCGATATGCTGCACATCTTTAAATGTAGGGATTTCATCGAGCAGCAAGAGATAGAACAGGCCTTCAGGCAAGGGCTCATTGCAACTTTCAAGGTGCGGAAGCCTGGAACGCAATTCCGGAATGGTGTATCCTCTAAACCGAATGCCTTCTTCGGGATCAAGCAGTGATGTTTCGGTAACCAGCGCTTTAATACTTTTCATTCCCCCATACGCCTGCCCTACCGTATATGTACCGAGCTCTGTATTCTCATTTTTTTTTATAAACTCTTTAATTTCTGCAGCTAAAGGCAGTGCTTTAGCGGCAAAGTGTTCTTTAATGTAACCCATAACACTTAATAATTTTCACTGCCAAAATTAGGAAAATTTAAGATGCGACAGAAAAAACTGCTGTATATTTTCATCAATTTATAAATACTGACGAAAGTTAAACAGAGACCGGTTATTTTGTAAAAAGTTTAATTATAACCGTAAGCGTTGTTCACGATACAATAAAAAATAATTTCCTGATAAATTTCTTTCTCCAAGTCATAATATGCACCAGGCTTATCTTCTATTTGGCAGTAATTTAGATGATCGTGAGTCTCATATAAATCATGGACTGGATAAGCTGCGTCTTAATAATATTAAAATTTTAAAAGCTTCTTCGATTTATGAAACATCACCATGGGGAGTTATAAATCAACCGGATTACTTAAATGTGGCTGTAAAAATTGCAACCAATCTTTCATCCGTAGAGCTGTTCGGCATCGTTAAGGAATTCGAAAGAGAGGAGGGGCGGATTAATTTACAGAAATATGCACCCCGTGAACTGGATATCGATATTTTGTTTTATGATGAAATAATATTCGAAAATAATGAACTCATCATTCCCCATCCCAAGATTCAACTGCGTAAATTTACCCTGATCCCAATGAATGAAATTGCCAGTGCATATGTGCATCCCGTATTAAAAAAGAGTATTAAAAATTTATTGCTTGAATGTGAAGATATAGGGACGGTTAGGTTATATAAACCAGTTTCTGCAGAAAACAAGAGGTGAAATTTTCATTCTGCAATAGATATTTTTCACCTTCGTTTGCAGCTGCTAAGTGTGATCTATGCTTCAGATAGTGAATGTTAAAAAATTTTACGGCAGTTATCTGGCATTGCAGGTTTCATCTCTGACTATAAGCGATGGAATTCACTGGCTACAAGGCATAAATGGTTCTGGCAAAACCACTTTTTTAAAAATCATAGCCGGGCTTCTGCCCTTTAGTGGAGATATTTTTATCCGCGATACTATAAGCATTAAAAAAAAACCGGTTGCCTATCGCAGGCTTGTAAATTATGCAGAGGCGGAACCGCTTTATCCTTCTTTTCTATCCGGAACTGACCTCATCAATTTATTTGTAAAAGCAAAACAAGGCACTCATCAGCAGGCTGATGAATTAATTGAATTACTGCATGTCAATTCATTCATCAGCCATCCTATAGGAACGTATTCCAGTGGCATGCAAAAGAAAATGTCAATAATTCTGGCATTGATCGGACATCCTAGCCTGGTTTTGCTGGATGAGCCGCTGGTAACTGTTGATGATGCATCGGTAAACATTATCTATGAATTGATAGAAAACTATCATCGGAGTAAGGGGACTTCATTCCTGCTCACTTCTCACCAGCAGTTTGATCAGTCAAGGTTTACCATTGAAAACAGGTTTCTTGTAGAAAATCAAATGATAAAACATCTATAATGGTAGGCCCTGTTTCAAAAGTGCTTAACCGGGTAATAGTTGCACAATTTTATCAGCGAAATGCGGGATTATTTTTGTTTCTGTTCATACTGCTTTTTGGCGTAGTGCATGGAGAGGAAGTGCTTTATTATCATCTTACCCTGATATATGCCATGCTTGATTCCAATCTTTTTATGGCGGTAATTTTTATTGTATGGTTATTATACGGTTTAAAGTGTGCGCAGTTTACGACTAAATCTTTATCAGAACCCGAAAATTCATTTATAAATGTGATAGCATGTCTTTCGAAAAGAGAACAGCTGCTTGCTCTCATAAACCTGCAGTGGTTACTTTTTCTTCCGGTATTGATTTATACATTATTTATTATTAGTGTGGGGATTTATACCAAATGTTTCGGGCAGGTTTTACTTGTGATTGCCTATAATTTTTTGCTTTGCGGGTTAAGTGCAGTTTTTTACCGTTATAAGATCCAACACCCTGACAGTGGAAAATCCCTGATTCGTTTTCCGTTTCTTACGATCAAAATACCTAAGAATTATCCTGCCTTTTTTATTACCTATCTATTGAATGAGCTTAAGATAATTTTTATCGTAACAAAGTTTTTTTCAGCAACTGTATTAATTGCTTTCCTGAATGGCTTTTTTATAAATGTTAACGATTCACGAATTCCATTTTTAGGTTTTCTTTTAGGCATTATTGCGCACTGCATGCTGGTATTTGAATTCAGGAAATTCGAAGAAACACGCTTAAATTTTAGCCGTAATCTTCCTATATCCCGTGGAAAAAGATTTTTATCTATGGCAATGGTTTATACAGTTGTGCTTCTTCCTGAAATTATTATCCTTATAACTTCCATACCAACCATTATTTCCGCCATTAACTTTATTCTTCTTGCCGTATTCGGTATCAGCACTTTACTGTTTTTGCACTGTCTGCTTTATTGGCCCATTCGTGATACGGAAGTATTTTTAAAATATGTATTTGGAACCTTCTCCATTTTGTTCTTTTTAATCTTATATAAAGCCTATGTAGCTATTATTTCAATGTTGCTTTTAATTTCACTGCTGATTTTTTTCTTGAGGTATTACAGGTATGAAACAATAAGTACGGATGAATAAATTTTGGAATCAGGGAGAGCGATCAAACCTATTTTGCTTCCAGCAAATCCCCTGAAGGACCGAATTTATAGGTAGTTCCGTCCGCCTGAAAGTCATGCAATTTTACAGAACCATCACCCGGAAATTCAACAGAATTTTCACCATGCACTGTGGTCCAGTATTTATATTCTGACTCAAAATCTGCTTTTTTATAGAGCATCACATTTACTTTAGCAGAATCGCGGCTCCCAACTAAAAGCTCCTGTTTGCCATCACCATCTACGTCCTTTTCGCCCACCTGCACCATAGAAGCGGTTTGAAATGGATCACAGAAAAGATTGTTTTTACCGTTTTTTCCAATCATTACTTTAATTCCGGTTCCTGCTGCATAAGACAGCACAAGCGTTGAACCGTCTTTATTCTTAATGGAAGGAACACGCTGGCTTTTTGGAATCAATGAAGCAGTGTTGGTTAATCCTTTAATAATTTCCTGAGCAGTGGCACCTTTATAATAGGCAGTAGCTATTACTAATAACAATATGATTTTTTTCATTCAGGAGCTTTTGAAGAGATGGGCAAAAATAAAACCAATTCTAAATATGTCAGAAGCTGATTAGATCATTAACAATGTTCTCTAAGATATTAACATGCGTCTATGCATTGTTTACTCTCTTCAGCAGCTATTTATATCTCAGTGATTCATCGGTTTACCTAAGTGATTCATCTACTCCGTTTGCTCACTCATAGAATACAAACCAATAACCTTTCCCGCAGGCAATAATTTCATGCTCTTTACAGGATTTTAATATGAAATTTCAATTATATCAGCCTGCATCTATATTATATATGAGAACTCAATTTTATGAAACTCACTATCCTTCTTCCTTTTTTTCTGCTTGTCCTGAATTTATCAAATGCACAAAGAGTACCTTCAATTGCAGGAACATATTCAGCCCATACCGGCAGGTTTATTATTAAACTAAATGCCCACCAAATCTGGAAACTGAATCCTGATGGTACCGGTTCGTGGAAAAGCAATGATGGTAAACGTCATGCTACATTCCTATATGGTATAAGAGACAAAAAGACCTATCCAGTAATGATAGAACAGGATGGGAAAAATACATTGCACATAACCGGAAAAAATATTTACATCACTCTGAAAAGAGTAAAGTCTCAATAAAGTCTTCTTTAGCTGCCGCAGATTTAGTTGCGTCCACATAACCTTTGCTTTGCCTTATAATACGCAGATGAATATTTTCTGTGCATCCTTTATAGATGTCGCCATTACTGCACAGAAGGAGGTATACATACCATATTAAAATAATTTAAGAACCTGCACCGCTAAAGATACGGCAGGTGAATGCGGAGAGAGTGGGATTCGAACTATTTTATAAAGGTATTGATTGTCAAACATTAATGAGTTTAATTTTCAATGGGTATCCTAATAGGTAACCAAATCTTTTAAAGGAAATCCCGAGGTTTCCCCTTTCAGCTGCAAAATAAATATGGTTCAGCTCTTCCGTAAATAACCATTTAAAGCCTTTTTTTATCGCTCAGATTTGGAGAGATACTACAATGATGATTTTTTTAAGTAATTAGCAAATTAGAGGTATGACTACAGATGAAGCATTTACTCAAATGATCCATACCCGCGGCATGCATACGAGAATTGACCGCACTGCAAAATATATGACTTGGATACGAGTTAAAAATCAAAGACATAAAGGAATCTCGCTTGAGCTGAAGATTCATCTATTACAAAAGGCAGGATTTAAAATGTTGCAAGATATTGAATGGGGAGAGCCTAAAACAAAATAAATTTCATCATCCTTAATTTTGTAATTGTACGAGGTATGTTTTCTTGCCTGTTTCCTTTCTCAGGTTGCCTGTGTTGGAACTAATAGAGAACACACACGGCCGGTTTCCATCTCTCTTAATACATTGCGACAGGTATCACATCACTTCCATTCAGCGAAGGAAAGGGGGCAAGGGACTGAAAGGACAGGAAATTGTAAAGAGGGTTAATAATACTGGAATGGTAAATTCATTACTAAACTTTATAAAAGAGCTTTTTTGCCTTATCGAAGAAATAGCACCTATTGCAATTGCAATATTTGCTGGGAGAATAGCATATCAACAATATCAAGTCCAGCGGTATAAAGTGAAGTTAGATTTATTCGAGCGACGAATGAAAATTTATGAAAATATAAGGTCTGTCTTAATTAATGTTTTTCACTATGCATCATTAGAAAAAGCTGATATGAATAATTTCCATATGTGCGTTAGACATTCAAAATTCCTTTTTGACAAACCAACAAGAGACTACATTTTCGAAATTGAAGATAAAGTACTCGAATTCCAAAGAATACAAATGTTTCTGTTTGGACCAGGTAGTTTGCCGGAAGGGGAAACAAGAACTCTAAAAGCTGTACTTCAAGAAGAAATAATGATGTGGCTAATTAACCAAATCACGGTTTTTGACGAAAAGTTTTCAAATTTCATGGCAATAAATAAAATATAAGGGAACTATATACAACTTTGGACTTTGAAAATCTCTTTCATGGATTTTCAACCTTTCATATATGACCACTTTTATATTAAGGTAATATAGGGTATTCCCGAAAATGTTTCAAATTCATTTGGAGTGATGGCTAATGCTTGCTGATCATCTTGCTAAGAGATATTTTTTTGATTCATGGAGCAGCGGATATCCTTTTGGTTTAGCAGCGAACACA